>NZ_LJOQ01000099.1:0-21062 GCF_001672255.1 Anabaena sp. AL09 | reverse complement strand
CAATACAGTACAGAACGTATTCATTTTAACAAAAATAACCATTCTTAACTTTTCGTTACATAGTTAGAAACTTTTCCGCCGACCTACTTAAACTAAATTAAATGATTGAGTCTTTTAATAATTCAGAAATTACTGCTGCCAATTCAGATCAGACAGATTATAGCACAAACAGAAAAACAAAAATTAGCACTGCACTCGAGGGAGTATCTGTCTTTGATAATCCGCCTATCTCCGCCTTTCATCCTCTTTCTCATGGTCAACAAGCTTTGTGGTTTCTTTACCAAATTGACCCAGAAAGTGTTGCTTACAACATTTTTACAACTGTGCGAATTAGCTCAAAATTAGATATTGAAGCTTTGCGTCGAGCTTGGAATAAAATTATTGAGCGTCATGCTATTCTGCGTACCACATACACTTCCTATGCAGGAACACCAGTTCAGCGGATTCACGAAAAGCAAGAAGTTGATATTCAGATAACAGATGCTTCAAATTGGAGTGAAGATTATTTACGAGAACAAATCTTCATTGAAACCGACTGTCCTTTCAACCTAGAAACTGATTCGGTTTTGCGAATCAATCTATTCACGCAATCAGTTGAAGAACATATTCTTCTATTAACAATGCACCACATTGCTGGTGATTTGTGGTCTTTTGATATATTACTTAATCAACTTCAAACCTTTTATATAGGAGAAATTGAAAAAATTGACTTTCAGCAAGAAGATTCTGCTAAGAATTTATCTTATATAGAATTTGTACGTTGGCAATCTGAATTACTATCTAATTCCAGAGGAGAAGAACTGAGGGAATATTGGCAAAAACAATTAGCTGGTGAGTTATCTATTTTAAATCTGCCAACAGACAAATTGCGCCCTCCTGTACAGACCTATCAGGAAGAAACGCATATTTTAAAGCTAGATGAACAATTAATTCAAAAACTTAGGAATCTAGCTATAACCTCTGGAACAAGTCTTGACTTGATTCTGTTATCGGCATTCTATGTACAGCTTTACCGCTACACTCAACAAGAAGATATTCTTGTAGGAATTCCGATGGCGAGCCGATGGAGTGGAGAGTTTAAAGAAACCGTCGGCTACTTAGTCAATGAGGTTGTTTTGCGAACCTCTGTTTCAGGGAAATTCACATTTACAGAACTCCTTTCTCAGGTAACTCAGAAAGTACAAGAAGCTCAAAAGCACCAGGATTATCCCTTTCCTCTTTTAGTAGAACAGCTTCAGCAAGAGCGCGATTCCAGTCGTTATCCTCTATTTCAAGCCTCCTTTAACACGCAAAAACAGCATTGGTATCAACCAGGTTTAGCTTCATCCCACAGGGAAATACTGCAAATGGAACCATACCTCTTGGGATATAAACGGGGAGTGACCTCCGACCTAGATGTTTTGGTGATGGAAGCCGCAGAAGTTCTTCAAGTTTGTTGGCAATATAATACTGATTTATTTGATCTTGAAACGATCGCTCGGATGACAGGACATTTGCAGACTTTACTGGAAGAGATCGCAACCAATCCAGAACAACGAATTTCTGAATTGCCGTTATTGACTCAAACCGAACGCCAGCAGTTGCTCTTTGAGTGGAACAACACCACTACTGAGTATCTCCAGGATAAGTGTATCCATCAGTTGTTTGAGGAACAGGTGGAGCGATCGCCTGACGCTGTGGCAGTGGTATTTGAAGAGGAACAACTGACTTATCGAGAATTGAATACAAGAGCCAACCAGTTGGCACATTACCTGCGATCTCTGGGTGTAGGTCCAGAAGTTTTGGTGGGTATCTGTGTAGAACGTTCCATTGAGATGATAGTGGGGTTGTTGGGTGTACTCAAAGCGGGTGGTGCTTATGTTCCCCTAGACATTAAGTATCCTCAAGAGCGATTGGCTTTCATGCTGTCAGATGCTCAAGTGCCTGTGTTGCTTACCCACAGCAGACTGTTGACTCAATTAACGAAACATTCGGCGCAAGTTATTTGTTTAGATACTGACTGGAACGCAATTAGCAAACAAAGCAGCGAAAATCTCCAAACAATAGTTTTACCCAAATATAAAGCTTATGTTCTTTATACCTCAGGTTCTACAGGTAGACCTAAAGCAGTTATTATCGAACATCGCAGTACAGTTGCCTTTTTAAGTTGGGCAACAAAGGTGTTTACCGCAAAGGATTTCGCGGGAGTTCTGGCTGCAACTTCAATTTGCTTTGATTTGTCAGTTTTTGAGTTGTTTGCACCTTTAAGTTGCGGAGGCAAGGTGATTTTAGTGGAAAATGCCTTGGCATTGCCCAGTTTTGCTGCAACTGAACAAGTTACCCTAGTTAATACTGTACCTTCTGCAATCGCTCAATTGCTCCGAATTGATGGTATACCCGCTTCAGTACGTACTATCAACTTGGCGGGCGAACCGCTTGCAAAAAAACTTGTGCAGCAACTATATCAAAATACTAATATTCAACAGGTATTTAACCTTTACGGACCCTCGGAAGATACGACTTATTCCACCTTTAGTTTGATTCAACCTGAAGATAATATTGTATCTATTGGACGACCAATAGCCAATACACAAATTTATATTTTAGATAGTCACCTCAAACCTTTACCAATTGGGATACCAGGTGAGTTATATATCTCTGGGGCTGGTTTAGCACGGGGCTACCTCAACCGTCCCGATTTGACTGATGAGAAATTTATCCCTAACCCCTTTAGCAATGAACCTGGTTCTCGCCTCTACAAAACTGGGGACTTAGCACGCTATTTACCAAATGGAAACATCGAATATCTCGGACGTATTGACAACCAAGTAAAGATTCGTGGCTTCCGCATCGAGTTAGGTGAAATTGAGGCAGCTCTTTCACAGCATCCAGTAGTGCGAGAAACTGTAGTCATCGCCAGAGAAAACAGTGCAGGTGACAAACAATTAGTAGCTTATCTTGTCCCGCATCAAGAGCCAGCACCCACAAATAGTGACCTACGCCACTTCTTAAAAGCGCAACTGCCCGACTACATGATGCCTAGTGCTTTTGTTGTGCTGGAGGCATTACCACTAACACCCAATGGCAAAGTAGACCGTCGCGCCCTCCCCCAACCTGAATTAAGACCCGAACTGGAACCGACTTTTGTAGCTCCTCGCACTCCGATTGAGGAAATGCTAGCTAACATTTGGGGTTGTGTTCTGGGAATTGAACAAGTGGGCATTGACGATAATTTCTTTGAACTCGGTGGACATTCCTTACTAGCAACTCAAGTGATATCGAGGGTACGCAACACCTTAGCAGTGGAATTACCATTACGCAGCCTGTTTGAAACCCCCACAGTAGCCTCCCTTGCTCAACAAGTTGAAAATTCGCTCAATAGCGGACAATCCATACCAGTTCAACCGCTATTACCAATTCCACACTCAGACAATATTCCATTATCCTTCGCACAAGCAAGGTTGTGGTTCCTTGACCAATTACAGCCAAACAGTGCCTTCTACAATATCCCAACCGCCTTACGTCTGAGCGGTCAACTCAATGTCACTGCTTTAGAAAGCAACATCAACGAAATCATCCGTCGTCATGAAGCCTTACGCACAAACTTCACAACAATAGAAGGTCAACCCATTCAGGTTATAGCCTCAACTCTAGAATTGAAACTGCTGTTTGTAGACTTACAAAATCTGCCGTTTGATGAGCGAGAAGTTGAGGCGCAACGATTAGCCACAAATGAGGCACAGCAACCTTTTGATTTAGAACGAGAGCCTTTAGTGCGAGTGATGGTGCTACAGCTAGGCTCATCTGAGTACGTTTTTTTACTAATAGTACACCACATTATTTTTGATGGGTGGTCAACAGGCGTGTTCATCCGGGAGTTAGCCGCGCTCTACGAAGCCAAATGTACTGGTAAACCTCTAATTTTACCGGAATTACCCGTACAGTACGCTGACTTTGCTGTTTGGCAGCGCTATTGGTTAACTGGGGAGGTACTCGAAACACAGCTTAACTACTGGAAACAACAACTAAAGGATGCTCCTACTTTATTAGAATTACCCACAGACCGACCAAGACCTGCTGTTCAAACTTTCCGGGGGACACACCAATATATAGCACTTTCTCTTGAGTTGAGCGAAGCACTTGCCGAGTTGAGCAAGCGAACAGGAGTCACCCTGTTTATGACGCTATATGCAGCGTTTGTGACATTGCTTTATCGCTATACAGGCTCCGATGACATCGTAATAGGTACGCCTGTGGCTAACCGCACTCGACAGGAAATCGAAGGGCTAATTGGCTTTTTTGTCAATACTTTAGCATTGCATACCGATCTGTCGGGCAACCCTATTTTTGAGCAATTACTCCGCAGAGTCCGGGAAGTAGCGCTGCAAGCTTACACTCATCAAGACCTTCCCTTCGAGCAGTTGGTAGAGGCATTGCAACCAGAGCGTTCCTTAAGCCACACGCCCCTATTCCAGGTGATGTTCGCGCTCGACGACGCTCTGGTGCCTTCAATGGATCTGCTTGACTTAACTGTAAGTTCGTATTCAGTGGAAAGTGGAACGACCAAGTTTGATTTGACCCTATTAATGGAGAATACTGCTTCTGGATTGATAGGGGAATGGGAATACAATAGCGATCTGTTTGATGCGACTACCATTGAGCGAATGGCAGAACATTTGCAGACATTACTAGAGGGAATCGTTGCTAATCCACAGCAGCGAGTGTCAGAATTGCCGTTGCTTACGGAACGAGAGCGACATCAACTGCTGTTTGAGTGGAACAATACTACAAAAGAATATCTCCAAGATAAGTGTATCCACCAGTTGTTTGAGTCGCAGGTAGAGCGATCGCCCAATGCCATAGCACTAGTTTTTGAAGGGCAAGAACTGACTTATCAAGAACTAAATGCCAGAGCTAACCAACTTGCCCATTACCTGCAAACACTGGGCGTGGGGGTAGAGGTATTGGTGGGTATTTGTGTAGAGCGATCGCTCGAAATGGCAGTTGGAATTTTAGGTATCCTGAAAGCTGGGGGAGCCTATGTGCCGCTAGACCCGCAATTACCGCAGGAACGCCTGAATTTCATGTTAAATGATTCACAGGTTAAGGTACTGTTGACGCAACAGCATTTAGTTACCAAACTAACAGAGCATCAAACAGTTGTAGTGTGTTTGGATAGTGACTGCCAGGTTATATCTCAGTCAACAGAAGAAAATCTTTGCAGCTATGTACAACCTAGTAATTTAGCTTATGTAATTTATACATCTGGTTCTACAGGTACACCAAAAGGGGTAGCAATGAGTCAGCTTCCTCTTTGCAATCTCATCTTGTGGCAACTGGAAAATATGAAAGTTGCAAGTGGTGCAAAAACTCTGCAATTTGCTCCTGTGAGCTTTGATGTTTCCTTCCAAGAAATGTTCTCCACTTGGTGTTCCGGTGGAACATTATATTTGATTGCAGAAGAGTTACGCCGAGATCCCAGAGCTTTATTAGATTTTCTCAGCCAAAAAGCTATTGAAAGATTATTTCTACCCTTTGTTGCCTTACAGCAATTAGCGGAGGTAGCTGCTAATCGTAAATTAATTCCCAATACTCTGCGGGAAATCATCACTGCTGGAGAACAATTGCAAATTACTCCTGCCATTGCCAACCTATTTAGCAACTTAACTGATTGTACTTTGCACAATCATTACGGCCCATCAGAGAGTCATGTCGTCACCACCTTTACCCTCACAGGTTCGATAAATACTTGGCCAGCATTGCCTCCCATTGGACAACCAATTAATAATACAAAAACTTACATTCTTGATCCCTACCTTCAACTTCTTCCCATTGGTGTCGCTGGCGAACTTTACCTGGGGGGTGATAGTCTAGCTAGGGAATATTTTAATCGCCCGGAACTAACTTCTGAGCGGTTTATTCTTAATCCTTTTGTAGAAGGTGAACGACTTTACAAAACTGGAGATTTAGCTCGTTATTTACCAGATGGCAATATTGAATTTCTTGGTCGGCTGGACAACCAAGTAAAAATACGTGGCTTCCGCATCGAACTAGGTGAGATTGAAACCGCCATTTCTCAATATCCATTAGTCAAAGAAACTATAGTCATTGCCATCGAAAACATCGCAGGTAACAAACAATTAGTAGCTTATATCATCCCCCAAGCAGAAATAGCACTGAACATTAGCGACCTGCGCCACTTCCTCAAACAAAAACTGCCCGATTACATGATACCCAGTGCTTTTGTCACACTGGATAATCTACCCCTAACCCCAAATGGTAAAGTAGACCGCAAATCATTACCAGCACCAGATATCAATAGTTTGATTCAAAAAGCAAATTTTGTAGCTCCTCAGACTCCTACAGAGGAATTGGTTGCATCCATTTGGGAAAAAGTCTTGCGAGTATCACAAGTGGGTATAAATGATAATTTTTTTGAATTAGGTGGACACTCTTTACTAGCAACTCAACTGCTCTTACAAGTGAATGATAGCTGCGGAGTTGAGTTGCCCTTATCTAAGTTGTTTGAAGCTCCTACTGTAGCTAGTCTTTCTAACTACATTGAAGCAATTTCTTGGGTAAACCAAAGTCTTGACACTAGCAACAATACAGTCTCTACCAGAGAAGAAGTGGAATTTTAATGAATACAATTGAGTTTGTTAACTACCTCCGTAGGCTGGATATTAACCTATTTATTGAAGGCGATCACCTTCGTTGCAATGCTCCTGAAGGAACTCTCACCCCCAAGCTAAAATCAGCAATTAGCGATCGCAAAACTGAGATTATCTCGTTTTTACAACAAGCGAATCTTCAAACTAATATTACTGCGATCGCTCCTATATCCAGAACAGAGAACAATACTTTTCCTCTCTCGTTTGCCCAACAACGTCTTTGGTTTGTCAACCAACTACAGCCTCACAGCCCCTCCTATAATATGCCGTTTAGCTTGCAGTTTAGGGGTCAACTCAATATTGCCGCCTTAGAGTCAAGCTTGCAATTACTCATCAATCGCCACGAAATCTTCCGCACTAACTTTATTACCGTAAATGGAGAACCCCTTGGGGCGATTGCTGCCACTAGAGATTTTACATTGCCAGTCATAGATTTGCGTCCTCTACCAGCAAGTGAACAGGAGCTAGAGTATGAGAAATTAGCTTCAGATGCAGCTAAGTATGTATTTGATCTCGCTCAAGATCCTCTACTGCGGACACAGCTAGTCCAGCTTACCCCAACAGAAAGTGTTCTACTACTAACAATTCACCACATTATCTTTGATGCTTGGTCTGTCAATATCTTTTTGAAGGAGTTAACCACAGCTTACTCTGCTTATGTGGAGCATCATACGCCAAATTTACCAGAAATACACCTTCAGTATGTAGACTTTGCTGTGTGGCAACAGCAGTGGTTACAAGGAGAAGTTCTAGAGTCTCAACTCGCTTACTGGCAGCAAAAACTAGCTCTAATGCCAACTTTGTTAGAATTGCCAAGCGATCGCCCCCGAACAGCGGTACAATCCTTTTGCGGAGCCACGCAAGTTTTTAGCATTGAGCAAAATATTAGTGATGCACTCGTAAGTTTGAGTCAGCAGCAGGGAGTCACACTTTTTATGCTGCTACTCACAGCATTTAAAATATTACTCTATCGCTACACCAACCAGTCAGATATCGTTGTTGGCACTCCAGTCGCTAATCGTCAGCACTCTCAAATCCAAGAAATGATTGGTTTTTTTGTCAATAATTTGGTTCTACGCACTGATTTATCAGACAACCCTACATTTCTCCAGTTATTACAACAAGTTAAAAAAGTAGTACTAGAAGCCTACGATCATCAAAACCTGCCGTTTGAAAAGTTAGTAGAAGCACTGCACCCGGAGCGTAACTTAAGCTACACACCCTTGTTTCAAATAGATTTTGCTTTGGAACATGAGCCAGTATCTACTATTACTCTCAAAGATATAACAATTAACATATCTGATGCTGGAGTAAATCATACTGCTAAGTTTGATTTAAGCTTATTTTTGCAGAAAACCGAGCAGGGTTTAACAGGGGCATTTGAATACAGTACAAACCTATTTGATGCAACGACCATTACCCGTATGGTACAGCATTGGCAAACGCTGTTAGCAGGTATTGTCGCGAATCCAGAACAAAAGCTATCAAATTTACCAATTTTGAGTGCGATTGAGCAACACAAGTTATTAGTGGAGTGGAATAAAACCCAACAAGACTATCCTCACGATCTATGTATTCATCAATTATTTGAAGCGCAAGTAGAACAAACACCAGACGCAGTAGCAGTCATCTTTAAAGACGAGCAGTTAACCTACCGAGAACTAAATGCCAAAGCTAACCAATTAGCGCACTATTTACAAACACTAGGCGTGAAACCAGAAACTTTAGTGGGTATCTGTGTAGAACGTTCTCTAGAGATGATAGTAGGACTCTTGGGTATCCTGAAAGCTGGAGGCGCATACGTTCCGCTTGACCCAATGTATCCTCAAGAACGCTTGGCTTTTATGTTAGAAGACTCGGCTGTGCCAGTGCTGCTGACTCAACAACGGTTAGTTGACAAGCTGCCCAAGCATGAAGCACAGGTAGTTTGTCTGGATACACAATGGGAGGCGATCTCCGAATACAGTGAGAAAAATATTGGTGATACCGTAAATGCCCAGAACTTAGCTTATGTCATTTATACATCCGGATCGACTGGAAAACCAAAGGGAGTAACCATCCCACATCTGTCTGTTGTAAATTATATCACTGCCGTCAATATTGAATATGGGATAAAGAAGTGCGATAGCTTCGCTGCTGCGGGGAGCGCAGATCGCATTTTACAATTCTCCTCGATCAGTTTTGATGTTAGTGCTGAAGAAATCTATACCAGCTTGACATCAGGTGCAACCCTTGTCTTGCGTACTGATTCCATGCTCGACTCAGTTGGTATATTTTTGCAGAAGTGCAGGGATTGGAAATTAACTGTTTTAGTACTACCGACAGCCTACTGGCATGAACTAACCGTTTTCTTGAGTCAAGAAAAGTTTACCCTCCCTCTGTCATTACGATTGGTAATTATTGGTGGAGAAAAAGCCCTAACCGAACGATTGCAAACTTGGTTGGAGTATGTGGGGCAACGAGTGAGTCTGGTGAATAATTACGGACCGACCGAAGCTACTATAGGAGCCACAATATACGATTTATCAGCAGCAAAAATAGCATCAGCAGCATTGCCGATTGGTCGTCCGATTCGGAATGTTCAAACCTACGTATTAGATCAGTCTTTGCAACCTGTACCGATTGGCATTCCAGGAGAATTATACATTGGTGGAGATGGACTAGCAAGAGGCTACTTAAACCAACCTGATTTAACTGAAGAAAAATTTATTCCCAACCCTTTTAGAAAGGAACCCGGTTCCCGCCTCTATAAAACAGGGGATAAGGCACGTTATCTACCAGATGGTAATATCGAATTTATTGGTCGTATTGATAACCAAGTAAAAATACGTGGCTTCCGCATCGAACTGGGAGAAGTTGAAGCACTATTAGCACAACACCCGAATGTACTCCAACCAGTAGTCATTTGCCGAGAAGACACACCAGGCAACAAGCGCCTCGTCGCTTATGTCGTCTCTAACCTCATCCTAGAGCGCATCCCCTATCACAGTGAATGCCAACTAGAAATAGACGGTAACTCCATCAAACTCCACACAGAAAATATCTCCAATGGCGCTGTTGATCTAGTGGGTATGCCAACGCCAACTATTACTGAAGGTCAACAGGTCCGCCTGCATCTGCTGCTGCCTGGAGAGAGCGAACCGCGTTGGCTTTCTGGGACAGTAGCGTGGTTGCGTCCACCACAGGTCGGGGTTAGTTTTAATCTTACATTTTCCGAACAGGCTAAAGTTGACCAAAGTATAACCTATCAGTTGGACACTCAAGGCTTGTGGAAAACTTCACAGCGCACACTCAGCGGTTCTCTGCGGGACTACTTAAAACAAAAGCTACCCGATCATCTGCTACCAAGCAGTTTTGTACTAATGAAAGCACTACCCCTAACTCCAAACGGGAAAATAAACCATCGCGCCTTACCCCCACTGGAGAGTTTCGACAAGGAAGGAGAAGATAATTTTGTCGCACCGCGCACCCCTACTGAAACAAAACTGGCTGCTATCTGGGCTGAAGTCTTGGGATTAAAAAAAGTGGGAATCAATGATAATTTCTTTGAACTGGGAGGACATTCACTGCAAGCTATTTCACTGGTATCTAAGCTTTCAGTAGAGATGAACCTTAAAGTTTCAGTCAAGCTTTTATTTAGTTACCCCACTATAGCTGAATTAGCACAAGTGCTTTGGAAGTTGTCTACCCAAAATACATCTTTTACTCCAGAAAAACCCCAAGCGAAAATTGAGGAAACTATGACCGCATCTTTTACCAAAACTACAAACATATCTCCGTTTTTCCAACTAGAACAGCGCTCCTTATTGTCCTTGTTTGCAGTAGGGAAAATAGCACCAATTGACTCAGTCGCTCTGAGTTATCTTTTTCTCTCCCTACTAAAAGGAACTGGCTTAACTCGCAATCAAGTCCTTCAAAATTGGTTTGACAACCTGCCGATGTGGGATACTGTGATGGAGACTAAATGGGGTCGAATAGGGGTCTTAACCCTCCCTATATTCGAGGATGAACTATACAGTGACCCACAAAAACTTGTACAAATGACTGTTGAAGCTTTAGAAATGGCAGGGCGACTCGGTGCTAAAACTGTTTCTTTAACAGGTTTGATTCCCTCTGCAACAGATTACGGTCGAGCCATTCTCAAAGCTGTTGAGGGACGTACCGATTTACCAAAAATCACTACAGGACACGCTACAACCTGCTCTGCTGTTATTTTGACGATTAAGAAAATTTTACTCTTTAGCAACCGTTCTTTAGAGCAGGAGAAAGTAGCATTCATCGGTTTAGGTTCGATTGGTCTTAATACCCTGCGCTTGATGTTAAAATGCTTGCCGCATCCATCGAACATTATCCTATGCGATGTTTACAGTAAACTGGAATCAATTCAAAATATTCAACGCGAACTCATCAGCGATTTAGGTTTTCGAGGTTCTATCCAAATAGCGACATCAACATTAGAACTTCCGCCCGAAATCTACGATGCTACTTTAATAATTGGTGCTACCAGCGTACCAGACATCCTCGACATCGAACGGGTGAAACCTGGTACTTTAATTGTCGATGATTCTGGCCCACACTGCTTCTCCCCAGAACAGGCAATTAAGCGCTTTGAGAAACAGAAAGATATTCTCTTTACCGAAGGAGGAGTTCTTCTAGCACCTCAGCAGATAGAAACGGTCATCCATCTACCCGAATGGATAAAAAATAACCTGAATGAAGCTTTATGGAAAGAATATGTGCCAACCAATTCCCAACACATAATGGGTTGCGTTCTGTCCAGTCTGCTCTCAACTCGATTTGACTATATGGAACCCACTGTAGGATTACTGAATCTAGAAACTTGCGTGCAGCATTATCAAGGTTTAGAACAGTTGGGCTTTCAGTCCGCCGACTTGCATTGTGAAGGCTATGTGTTGCCAGTCGAGCCGAAATAAACGCCAAATAGCAGAAATTTTCATTGACAAATTTAAGTAGGTGAACGGAAAAAAACCGAAATATGTAACGAAAAGTAAAATCGGCCAAACCCTCTTCACTCTTGCCTCTTGCCTAGTGCCATAACGACAATTTTCAATGCTAACCTACTTAAAATAGTATGAATAAGCTTCTTAAGCTTCGACCCTTTACAGGTGGAATCGGTGTTTTTCTGATCGTTTGGTTCGGACAACTGGTATCCCTAACCGGGTCCGGTCTGACTAGCTTTGCATTGGGAGTGTGGGTTTACAAGAGTACAGGTTCAGTCACCCAATTCTCTCTGATTTTGTTATCTGCCATGCTACCCTGTATCCTGATTTCTCCGGTAGCTGGTGCATTGGTAGACCGTTGGAATCGGCGCTGGTGCATGATTGTTTCTGACTCTGGTGCGGGCATAACTACAGCTGTGCTGGCCCTATTACTCGCTACCGGAAGCCTGGAAATTTGGCACATCTACCTAGCCGTTAGTCTCAGTTCTGTCTTCAAAGCCTTTCAGTTGCCAGCTTACACTGCTTCCACATCAATGCTTATCCCAAAGAAATACCTGCCGCGTGCTAGCTGCGTAGTTCGGTCAGGAGAAGCCTGCGCCCAGCTAATCTCGCCTCTACTGGGAGGAGTCTTGCTAGGAATTGTAAAGCTTCAAGGTGTCATCCTAATTGACCTTGTTACCTTCCTGTTTGCCCTCACAACTCTGTTACTCGTTCGCTTTCCTAACACTAAGACGGCTGCGGTTTCAGAAGATGGAAAAGCTTCTATCTGGCAAGACGTGGTTTATGGCTGGACTTACATTGCCGTTCGCCCCGGACTGTTAGTGCTGCTGATTTTATTCGCGCTGGACAACTTTGTTACGGGAGTGGTTGAGGTTTTGCTCACACCCTTGGTACTAACATTCGCTTCAGTTACAGAACTCGGAACCATTCAATCCATTGGCGGTGTGGGGATGGTGCTGGGCAGTCTGGCGATGACTATTTGGGGGGGACCCAGATCGCTGATCTGTGGCATTTTTGCTTTCGATCTTTTCGCTCATATGAGCATCTTAGCATTTGGTTTACGCACTTCTTTGCCACTCTTCGCCGTACTCAATTTCTTGTTTTTCTTCAGCATACCAATCATCAATGGCTGTTGCGACGCGATCTTCCTCCGAAAAGTGGCTCCCGAAGTTCAGGGCAGGGTCTTTGCTACAATTAAAATGATTTGGATGTCATGTATCCCGCTAGCTTATGTTGTTGCTGGCCCTCTAGCAGAGCGAATTTTCGAGCCTTTAATGGCGAAGAACGGTCTATTGGCAGGAAGCATCGGAGAAATCATTGGAGTAGGGCCAGGTCGCGGTATTGGTCTGCTATTTATTACGATGGAAATTATAGCCATACTTGTAACTGTTGCAGCTTACCGATATCCTCGCTTGTGGTTTATGGAAGACGAATTGCCTGATGTCATTTAGCACTTTCAGTCTGATCACAAAATGAGAGCGATTTTGTGACAGGGGTCATGCAATCGCCTTGACGGGTGACAACGCGGCTAAACGGCTTGTTTCATAGGGGTAAAGAAAAGATACGCGCAAAATTCATCACGATGTAAAGCTTTGTAAACAAAAAACTCTACAACCCTTACCCCGCAAGGATTACCCTAAATCCCACATTCCGCACCCTTAGAGGGTGTTTGAAAAGTCCCTCATGGTGTATCAAATATTTTTAGATCCCCCTAAATCCCCCTTAAAAAGGGGGACTTTGACTATAGATATTAATATATATATCTGAACAAAATAAATCCATCATAAAAAATAAATAATTACTCTAAATTTATTAAATTTTTAGGACATTAATAAAGGAATTAATCATCTTTTGAATGAAATTAGATATTTTTCCGTTTTAATGCACTAATATAGTATTTTGTCAAGATAATTTAGATGCGTTTCCCCTGGGTTGATGCTCGCAATGTGCGGAATATTGTGTTAATGCGTCCTATCAATTACATGATTGAATTTAAACAAATTATCGGTCGGGGGACTCGTTTATATGATGGAAAAGACTATTTTACTATTTATGATTTTGTCAAAGCCTACGAGCATTTCAATGATCCTGAATGGGACGGAGAACCCCAAGAACGAACGAGTTTTAGCCCATAAATCCTTAATTTTCTCTCGATATATTGGTAAACAGCAGGAGTTTCTCGACTTTGTTCTAGATCAATATATTAAAGATGGAGTAGAGGAATTAGATCGGGCTAAATTACCACAACTGTTAGAATTGAAATATCAAACTGTTAGAGATGCTGTGACACAATTAGGAAGCGTTGCTAATATCAGCAAAGTATTTATCGAGTTTCAACAATATTTGTATTCCCAGAACAAAGCAGCTTAATATTTGAGATCAGTGGTTCTCTTCATTCTATGTGAATTATTTGCTTTCCGATAATCCCAAGGATCAATAAATTTTCGATCACTCCAAATACCAATCCTTTGTTTTTGCGCTTGTGCTTCGGCTTGTTGAATAATATCCCTACTAGGACATTTGCTTAAATAGGGACGATATACTTTAGCTAATCCTTCTTTTAACAAGACTTCCTGTAAAAACGTACCATCTTTTGAACGAACTTCAGCAACTTTTCTCCCATAGCGATCGCTATCTGTAATATTTAACTTTACACGATTATCTGTTTGTTTAATCAGTTCCTCTATCCGTGTTTTCGCTTTCATACCCCAAACAAACTGATTGACATCTTGAGTAATTTTACTCTTCTTTTCTGTCTGAGAATGCGCTATTTCTGGAGCATCAATACAAGCAAACCGCACCGTAAACTTTTTACCATCAGCACTTTTCAATATTAATGTATCACCATCACTTACCCGTTCAACTAGATCACCTTGAGGAGGAAACAAGCTATCACACGCTATTAAGCTAACTGCAATCGTAGCTGCACCTAGCCAAACTAATCCTTGTTTCACTAATTTATTCATTAGACATCTCCCAAAGACAATTTAGCCTGTTCTTGTGTAAAATTGCGCTAAGTAGGTCAACATAATAAAACCAAATTGTGTAAAGAAAAGTAAAATCTCCAAAAACCTCTTCACTCTTGCATGAGTGCCTCTTACCTCTTGCCTTTCCACAACGATAATTTTTAACGCCGACCTACTTAGAATTTATTCAACTGTTACCGATTTCGCCAAATTCCTGGGTTGATCTACATCCAAACCCCGCCGCGCCGCAATATGATAAGCTAACAATTGCAACGGAATAACCGTGAGAATTGGAGACAGAATTTCCTCAACTTCAGAAACCGGAATTAAATCATTAAAGATTTCCGCCGCTTCCCCATCTTTAACAGAAGTTATCCCAATTAACCGGGAATCTCTGGCTTTTGCTTCTTGGGCGTTAGAAATTACCTTTTCATATACATTACCAGGAACAGCGATCGCAACTACAGGAACTTTCGCATCTAACAACGCAATTGGTCCATGTTTCATTTCCCCTGCTGGATATCCTTCCGCATGAATATAACTAATTTCCTTTAATTTCAAAGCCCCTTCTAACGCAATGGGAAAATTAATTCCCCTACCAATAAAGATAAAATCTTTGGTTTCTGAAAAATCATGTACTAAATGTTCAATATAAAGTTCTTGCGTTTCTAAAATCGCTTCAATTTCCCCTGGTAACTGACGTAAACCTGTAAGAATTTCCTCAAATCTCGAATCACTAATTTCCTGACGACGATAAGCTAAATCTAAAGCCAAAGCATAAAACGCCATTAATTGTGCTACAAAAGTTTTCGTTGCCGCCACACCAATTTCAATTCCCCCATGAGTATTGATAATATTCGCCACCATATTACCTAAACTACTTTCTGGACGATTAGTAATCCCCAAAAGTCGTACTTGATACTTAGCTTCCTTCCCTTGTCGGCGGTCTTTTTCCATAGACAAAGCTGCCAAAGTATCAGCAGTTTCTCCAGATTGAGTTACGCCAATAGTCAAAGTATGAGGCGTTAGCGGTGATGGTGCATACCGAAATTCCGAAGCATATTGTACTTGAGTAGGAATTCCTGCCAATTGTTCTAATAAGTATTTACCTACCAACGCAGCGTGCCAACTTGTACCACAAGCGACAATTTGAATTTGTTCTAAATCTGCATAAAAATCTGCCGGTAAACCTAAATTTACAGGTGTTTCCGAACTAGCAGGGAAATAAGCCTCCAAACAATCCCGCACTACTCCCGGTTGTTCATAGATTTCCTTGAGCATAAAATGTTTGAATCCCTGTTTTTCCACCATAATGGGATTCCAGTTCAAAGTGCGGGGATGCTTTTTTAAGCGATTTCCAGCAAAGTTATAGACCTCCACGCCTAAAGGAGTCAAACGAGCAATTTCGCCATTTTCTAGGGACAATACAGCGCGGGTATAGGGGGCAATCGCCGGGGTATCGGAAGCACAGAAAAACTCACCTTGGCCAAAACCAATGACTAAAGGCGCTTGTTGGCGAACTACAATCAACTCATCGGGGTAGTCAGCAGAAATAGCCGCAATAGCATAAGCCCCCTCTAATTTACTTACAGCTTCCTGCACAGCGTCTAAAAATACTGAAGGGGAAAGAGGATTTTCAGGAGAATGCTTTAAACACTCAGCAATCAAATGGGGAATTACTTCTGTATCTGTTTCTGAACGGAATTCATGTCCTAATGCTTTTAATTGTTCCCGCAATTCTCGATAGTTCTCAATTATCCCATTTTGTACCACTGCTATCCGCAATGCCGTATCTAGATGAGGATGGGCATTATACTCTTCTGGTTTACCATGAGTTGCCCAGCGCGTGTGACCAATCCCTATTTGGGCAGGATTTTCGATTTGTTCCAGTTTAGAACGCAGGTTGAGTAATTTGCCTTTAGCTCGGACACAATGCACGTCACCTGCCAAAATAGTGGCAATTCCGGCTGAATCGTAACCTCTATATTCTAATTTTTCTAGTCCAGCCAGTAAAATATCTGTCGCTGGCTGAGTGCCTATATATCCAACTATTCCACACATTGCTTAAACCACTCCGGTTTCAGGATGATTAAATTTTAAGTATAGTTGCTGGAATTGGTGATTGGTCATTGACAACTGACAACTGTACGGGCGAAGCATTTGGAAGATAAATTATTGGTAGTTGCGAGACATGCTTCTCCAAATGCTTCGCCCCTACCAACTGACAACTGTACGGGCGAAGCATTTGGAAGATAAATTATCGGTAGTTGCGAGACATGCTTCTCCAAATGCTTCGCCCCTACCAACTGACAACTGACAAAAAATGCTGAGGAATGAGGAAAGAATCTTGATGTTTCTCCCGTTCTCACTCCTCAGCACTAAAGTACCAAGAATTTAGAAATGAAATTCTTAGTAAGCCAAGCCCATGCTGCGAGTTGTTTCAGCGCCTAGATAAACGCGAATACTCAAGAAATCGGTGGGGCAAGCAGTTTCACAACGCTTACAACCTACACAGTCTTCGGTGCGGGGAGAAGCAGCCACTTGAGCAGCTTTACAGCCATCCCAAGGAACCATTTCTAGCACGTCCGTAGGGCAAGCGCGGACGCATTGTGTACAGCCAATGCAGGTGTCGTAGATTTTAACGGTATGAGACATTTAAAAAACTGCTCCTTGCGGGTGTTCTTCTGGAGTGAAAGAATCATAATCAAGGCATAGTTTACCCCAGGGCTTGATAGCTTGTAAGCAAAAGGCTACATAACTTTAAACAATGTAATAGACACTTTAGATAATTTATCTACTAAGATCGCTGTTATATGGCTGTAATCAGGAACATCGCCATCAAGTGTTTACCCAACCCCCTCTCTTTCCCAGATGGCGAATTGTAAAGATATGTAAATTAATAGTCGTTTTTTAGAGGTTATCTATCATACCCATTATCTATAATCTATAGATTGATTAATCCTGGTCGAGTTATGATGAATCCCGAACAATATCAAAGGTTATAAAATAATTAATTATGAGTGAAGCTTTATTTAGTGTTGAAAATCTCCGTGTGGCTTATCCGCGACGGAGTGGAGAGGTAGAAAGCTGGGCGATTGATGGTGTATCTTTTATTCTCAAGCCTGGCGAAAGAATGGGATTGGTGGGAGAGTCCGGTTGTGGTAAATCCACTATTGGAAAAGCGATAATGCGTTTATTGCCTGCCTCTAGTCGCGTTGAAGGAATAGTAAATTTTCAAGGGGAATCAGTATTAGATTTGACACCAATTCAGATGCAAAAGTTTCGAGGTGAAGCGGTAGCTTTGATTTTTCAAGACCCCAGGACGCGCCTTGATCCATTGATGACAATTGGGAATCACTGTATTGAAACTCTACAAGCCCATTTACCGGAATTATCGAAACAGCAAGCGAAGGAAAAGGCTTTAGCGACTTTGGCAAAGGTGAAAATTCCCGCTAGTCGTTGGAGTCAGTACCCCCATGAGTTTAGCGGGGGAATGCGTCAACGGGTAGCTATTGCTTTAGCTTTACTTTTAAGTCCTAAGTTAATTGTGGCTGATGAACCAACGACTAGTTTAGATGTGACTGTTTCTGCTCAGATTCTCCAAGAACTAACGCGATTGTGTGCAGAGAAAAATATGGGATTATTATTAATTTCCCATGATTTAGCAATGGTAGGGGAATATTGCGATCGCATTGGGGTAATGTATCAGGGTAAAATGGTGGAAATGGGAAAAACGGAAACTGTATTTGCTCATCCACAACATGAATATACTCAATCTTTATTAAAAGCCGCTTTACATATTCAAAAGGAAGAGGGAACAGGGAAAAGAGAACAGGGAACAGAAAAGGCAAATCCCATTTTAAAAATTACAGAACTCAAGCAACATTATACTATAGAACCGAATTTTATTGAACGGATATTTAAAGGAGAAGGACAAACGGTTAAAGCTGTAGATGGGATTAATTTAGAATTGTATGCTGGAGAAATTTTAGGATTAGTGGGAGAGTCTGGTTGTGGGAAAAGTACACTTTCGAGAACTATCTTACAATTAATTAGTCCGACATCGGGAAAAGTCGAATTTTTAGGCCAGGAATTAACCAGTTTATCTCGGCAAAAAATCCGCTCTTCTCGGAGACAAATCCAAATGATATTTCAAGATCCTCATGCTTGTTTAAATCCAGCTATGACGGTAGGACAAAGTATAGCAGATCCTTTATTAATTCATAATTTAGCTAATGCTGTAAAAGCTAAAGAACAGGTTTTATGGATGTTGGAAAAAGTGGGTTTAACCCCAGCAGAACTCTATTATCACCGTTATCCCGCCGATTTATCTGGAGGACAACAACAACGGGTAGCTATAGCCAGGGCTTTAATTACTCGGCCAAAACTGGTAATATGTGATGAACCAGTGAGTATGTTAGATGCCAGTGTGCAAACACAAATTCTCGATTTGATGTTACAACTAAAGGCAGAATTTGATTTAACCTATTTGTTCATTACCCATGATTTGTGGTTAGCGCGGTTTTTGTGCGATCGCATTGCCGTAATGAATGGTGGTAAAATAGTTGAATTAGGACAGACTAAGCAAATTTTTGCTCATCCTCAACATCCCTACACCCAAACCCTCTTAGCTGCTGCACCTTTATTAGCAAAAGCTTAATAACAACTAACAACTGTACGGGCGAAGCATTTGGAGAACTATTTTTGGTAATGACCGATAATTTATCTTCCAAATGCTTCGCCCCTACTGACAACTGTACGGGCGAAGCATACTGACAACTGTACGGGCGAAGCATTTGGGGAACTATTTTTGGCAATGACCGATAATTTATCTTCCAAATGCTTCGCCCCTACTAACAACTGACAATTGACAACTGACAAAAATAATTAATGTCTAAAAATTTGCCTTCTAATTCTTATAAAAGAAATAGCTATTCCTCAGATAAATGGCAAGAGAGAATAGGACAAATAGCATATCGCTTTAATCATCAATATCAAAATCAGAAATTTGCAGTTCCCGACGAAGTAGAAGCAATGCCAATATTTCGAGAATGGATTAATGGCAGATTAAGTGAGAGAATAGTTTCACCATTTTGGCAAATTGCTCAACCTCAAAAAAACGAACATTGTTTAGATATTGGTTGCGGTGTCAGTTTTTTAATCTATCCTTGGAGAGATTGGCAAGCATTCTTTTATGGGCAAGAAATTAGTAATATAGCCAAAGACACCCTCAACTCCCGTGGTTCACAGTTAAACTCAAAATTATTCAAAGGTGTAGAATTAGGACCATCTCACCATTTAAACTATGATGAAAGTCAATTTGATTTAGTCATTGCTACAGGATTTAGTTGCTATTTTCCTCTAGAATATTGGCAAGCTGTCTTGGTGGAAGTCAAACGAGTATTGAAACCAGGGGGACATTTTGTATTTGATATTCTTAATTCAGAACAGCCTTTAGCTGAAGATTGGGCTGTACTAGAAACTTATTTAGGTGCAGAGGTATTTCTAGAAACTGTCGCGGAGTGGGAAAAAACCATTAAAGTTGGAGGTGCTAAAATAGTCAAACGGCAATTAGGAGAATTATTCGAGTTGTACAAAGTCCGGTTTTAAGATAATCTTCAGAAGATTATCTAGCGTTTCCTACTCTACGCAGATACAAATTTATCTGCGTTTATCCGCGTCCATCATCTTTTATCTGCGGTTAATTCTTTCTTGCTGTACCTCACACCGAATGCAATCAACAGAAAAGCTGATAACTTTTCCGGCGACAGTGTATTATTTGGAGATATTTTATCAAGAATTTTGCCCAAATAGCAGCAATGATGATCCGCCATGCCCTAGAATCTGATTTACCCGCCATTGTCGCCATTTACAACGCTGCTGTTCCTAGTCGCATGGCTACCGCTGACTTAGAACCTGTGTCTGTGGAAAGTCGTTTAGCTTGGTTTCAAGGACGAGTCCCCTCACAACGTCCCCTGTGGGTAGTGGAAACGGAGGGTGTAATTGCTGGATGGTTGAGTTTCCAATCATTCTACGGTAGACCAGCCTATTATTCTACCGCGGAAATTAGTATTTATATTTCCCCAGATTTTCAAGGACGTGGTTTGGGAAAACAACTTTTAGAAAAAGCCATCCAAGAAAGTCCCAATTTAGGTTTAAAGACGTTAGTTAGTTTTATTTTCGCTCATAATCAACCCAGTTTAAAATTATTTGCCTGGTTCGGTTTTCAAGTCTGGGGGAATTTACCGAAAATTGCTGATTTGGACGGAGTGGAACGAGATTTGATAATTTTAGGTTTGCGGGTAATGTAGTCAGGAAAGCCTTCAAAAAAATATTCAGCCCTAGTGCTATAAATGACTCAAGGCTGAAACTCTTGTATATCAAATTGTTTTTAATCCCACATTCCGCACCCCAAACTGTCACAGATCAAAAAAGCCCTTAAAGTAGTACATAATAACTAAAGTCAATTCAAAAATTAAGATGCT
>NZ_LJOQ01000098.1:0-4060 GCF_001672255.1 Anabaena sp. AL09 | reverse complement strand
GGCATTGAGCCGAGATCCTTGCTCAAACGGAAATAGAAGCTGAAAAAGCTTATTGTATATAGCTTTCAGATTTTCTGTCGTTCCCGTTTTAAGTAAACACGAAGAATGATACAAGCAGACATATTTTAGTACATAGTTACTAATCAATACAATTGAAACTCAAATACCAACTTATGAGTCAAAGTAGGTAATATCAGACAAAACAACATTGATTTTTCAGGGGTCTGGTTATGAATACAAAGACACTCCAACAATCAAAAGTTGGTAAAATTGAAAATTCACCGATTCAATCACCCAACTCTCGTAAGTATGCCGCAGTCAGAACACGAGAATACCTACTAGTTTCAGAAATTGAGGCCATGCGAGATGCACTCAAGAAAGCTGATGGTTGCCATGCCCATCGAGACTCAACACTAATCCTGTTAATTTACCGTCACGGACTGCGAGTTGCGGAAGCTGCTGCACTACGATGGGAGCAAATAGATTGGAGTGGGGGTAATCTCCACGTTAAGCGGGTAAAGACCGGAACTCCCTCTACACAACCACTATATGGTGATGAGATTCGGGCGCTCCGCAAGCTCCAACGCGATTATCCAGCGTCTCCTTATATTTTCCAGTCGTCTCGTCGCGGACTATTGGCAAAAGATACAATCGGTGGGATTATCGAGCGAGCAGGGGAATTGGCTCTTTTACCGTTTCCAGTTCATGCTCATATGCTACGTCATGCTTGTGGGTACGCTCTGGCTGCTAAAGGAGTAGACACCCGTACCATTCAAGGTTATTTAGGACATAAGAATATTCAGCATACAGTCCGCTACACAGAGCTTTCACCACTACGATTTAAGGGATTATGGGATGAATAAAATCTATGGCTAACGCCACGCGCTATGCCTACGACTACGTGTAGCTTGCTTCCCGTAGGTAGGGTACGCTATCAGAAAAGAAGATAAAATACTGTGCGGTTCACGAGTGAGGGATCAACCTAGTTTGGGTAGCCCTCAATTTTTTTATACTAATTTTAACTTTAGATGACCTTAATAGATCGTACAGCTTACCCAAGATTTAAACAATATCCCTCTGCTAAAGAACTAGCTGAACTTTATACACCAACGGTTGAAGAAATTAAATTTGTCAAGTCTCGTGTTCGTAGCCATGAAGCTTTACTTTGCTTCATGGTAATGTTGAAATCTTTTCAAAGACTGGGATATTTTCCTCCTCTAGAAAATGTACCTGTTGCTATTATTAAACATCTTCAATCCTCTTTAGAATTACGTGAATGGGGAAAAGCTATTCCCTCCGAGCGCCAAAGGCGTAATTATCAACAGGCAATTCGAGAATATTTAGGTATCAAACCTTATGATAAAGCTGCCCAAAAGTTGATAGCAATTGTTGTCAGTTCTGCCGCCGAAGTTAAAGACCATCCTGCGGATTTAATCAACATTACAATTGAAGAATTAGTCAAGGAACGATATGAGTTGCCAACATTTAATTCCCTTGACCGTTTAGTTAGTCATGTGCGCTCCATTACCAACAATCGTTTATTTCAACGAGTATCTCAAAATCTCTCTAGTGATGAACAAGCTTATTTAGACCAACTATTATTAGGGGAAACATCTGAATCAATCACCACATTAAACTTACTGAAATCCCCACCTAAAAGTGCAAAACTGAGCCACATCAAACAACTGCAAACAAAGTTTAACCAATTAATGACTTTTGGCGATGCTAAACGCTTGTTATCAAGTATTCCCCTAGCTAAAGTGAAATATTTAGCAGCACAAGCTAGAGCTTTAGATATATCAGAATTTCAAGATATTAAACTTTCTAAACGCCGCACATTGTTATTATGTTTACTATATGAATCCCAGGTCAAAACTCGTGATCACTTGGTAGAGATGTTTATCAAGCGTATCCTCAAAATTCAGAACAATGCTAAAGAAAGATTAAAGGAATTACGTGAGAAGCATTTGACGCAAACATCAGAGTTGTTGGATATGTTTGCACAAGTTTTAACTGTATCGAAAGAAACTCAAGATAATCTAGCTGCTTTAGGAGAGCAAGTTCTGTCTATTTTAGATGAACACGGTGGTACAGAATTGCTGCTGCTTAAATATGAAGAAATTGCCGCCTATAACACCAACAATCATTTGCCATTAATGTGGCGGTTTTATTGTGCTAACCGCAAGATGTTATTTAGTTTAGTCCGCTCTCTAGATATTCATTCAACTTCTGCCGATGAATCGGTAATTAATGCCTTAAAATTTGTGTTAGATCATGAACATAAGCGTGGCAAGCTTTTACCTTTTAAAATTAATTTAGATTTTATCAGTAATAACTGGCGAAATCTTGTTGTCAAAGAAGTTGAAGGGACTAAAGTTTTGGTACGTCAGCAGTTAGAAATTTGTGTATTTTCTTACTTAGCAACTGAATTCAAGACTGGGGATGCTTGTGTTGTTGGGTCGGAAAGCTACGCTGATTTTCGTGAACAATTGCTAACTCTATCGGAATGTGAACCCATGATAGAGGAATATTGTCACCAGTTGGAATTTCCGTCCAATCCAGAAGATTTTGTTGAGTATTTGCGTTCGTGTTTAACACTCTTAGCTACTGAAGTAGATCTGATTTGTGCGGATGGAAAGCAAATCACAATTAATGAGGATGGCGAACCTGTACTCAAGCGACTGACATCATCTCCTGAACCAAAAGAGGTGGAACAATTAGAGGAGAAAATTCGCTCTTTGATGCCAGAACGTAGTGTTTTAGATATTCTCTGTAATGTTGAACATTGGTTGAATTGGACAAGGCATTTTGGTCTATTATCGGGAAACGAACCCAAGTTAAAGCAATCTGCGGAACGCTATATTTTCACCACTTTTGGTTATGGGTGTAACCTCGGACCCAATCAAACGGCACGTCATTCCAGAAGTGTGGTAACATCTCACATGATTTCTTATACCAATCGTCGCCATGTCAGTACGCCCAAGATTGAGGCAGCGATTCGGGATATGATCAATGCTTTTAACCGTTTTAGTTTACCGTCCATTTGGGGAACGGGGAAAAGAGCGGCGGCGGATGGTAGTAAGTTCGAGATCTACGAGAATAATTTACATAGTGAATATCACATCCGTTATGGTGGCTATGGTGGTATTGCTTATCACCATGTTTCTGACAAATATATTGCTTTGTTTACGCATTTTATTACTTGTGGTGTTTGGGAAGCTGTGTATATTTTGGACGGGCTATTGAAAAATCTTTCCGATATTCAACCTGATACTTTGTATGCAGATACCCAAGGTCAGTCGGGTCCTGTGTTTGCCATCTCTTACCTTCTTGGTATCAAGTTGATGCCACGTATCCGTAACTGGAAGGATCTTAGTTTCCTACGTCCCAGTGCTGATTCCACTTACAAGTTCATTGATCCGTTGTTTAAGGATGTGGTTAATTGGAATCTTATTCAACTTCACTGGTATGACATGATGCGGGTAGTGCTGTCAATTAAGGCAGGGAAGGTGATGCCTTCTACCCTCCTACGTAAGTTGAGCAGTTACAGCCGGAAAAACCGTCTTTATCAAGCCTTTTTGGAGTTAGGAAAGGTTGTGCGAACAATGTTTTTGTTAGAGTATATCTCTAATGCTAAAATGCGCTCTGAGATTACGGCAATTACAAATATTGTAGAAAAGTATCATCATTTCTTGGATTGGGTGTTTTTTGGTAAGGATGGCGTTATTACTGAAAACGACCCGATTGAGCAGGAAAAGCGGTTGAAGTACCTCGATTTGGTTGCTAGTGCTGTGATTTTACAGAATACCGTGGATATGTCGTTGGCAATTCAGACTTTAACGGCACAAGGATATCCAGTCAATCATCGCTTTGTAGCTGCTTTGAGTCCCTATCTCACCAGACATATCAAGCGGTATGGCGATTATGTGGTGAATCTGCAAAATATTCCTCAACCTTTTGAATCTGCTATTCCTCTGCCTTCTGAAATCTTTGAAACCTAGAATTGACAAGGCTTTTCAGCTTCTATTTCCATTTGAGCAAGGATCTCGGCTCAATGCCA
>NZ_LJOQ01000097.1:0-64976 GCF_001672255.1 Anabaena sp. AL09 | reverse complement strand
TTGACAAAATTACTATAGCTGTAGCACCACATTATACTTCTCAAAAGTGTTCTAGCTGTGGCGTAATTGTCAAAAAATCTCTATCAACTCGTACCCATAAATGTGTTTGTGGCTGCGAATTGCACAGAGATACAAATGCCGCAATTAACATTCTTAATCTGGCAAAAAATAGGGGAGGGCATCCCCAAATTAACGCTACAGGAGTTGGAATCTCTACTCTAGTTGGTGACTCAGCGCGGTCTTGGGGGTTTCCCCCATGAGCGACTGAGGAACCCGTAAGGGTGAAAACCTGCTAGAGCAAATTCTGACGATGAATGTAGAATCCCCGTGTCTTTAGACCGGGGAGTGTCAATGGTGCATAAATCTCACAATTTGTCTAGTTGCTGGCATTAATAAAATTATTGACGGGAGGAGTGATCATGAAATTATTAGTTCGTTGGAGCTTAACATTGGGTTTGGCTGGTAGTGTAATGTTTGCGGGAATCTTGGGAATAAATAATCTCCAAGCCCTAGCACTACCACAGGAACAGGTGGTAAAAACTTTACAAGAAGTACCAGTTTTTACACTAACTAATCCCAAAGGAGAATTTGTAGTTATCTCCAAAAAAAATCAATCTAAAACTATTTCCCAAATAGGCTTTTTTATTAGTAAGAAAGACGCTCAACTTTTCCTAGAAAATCGGCTTAAAAAAGAAAATCCCCAGTTAGCAAATACTATCCAAATCACACCAATTTCTTTAGCCGATTACTATAAATTAGTAGTAGAAAATAATAAGAAAAAAGACTCTAATGTAGTTTTAACTTTAGTTCCCACAAAACAGCAAGTGGATGTGGCCATAACTATGCTGAATACCAGTGGTAGCCCAGACAAAAAATTTAATGGTATTCCTTTATTTGTGCCAAAATTCAAGAAAGATAATAGCTATCTGACCATTTCCCAGGGAAAAAATCGGTTGATTCCTTTCTATTTTGAAAAAGAACAAGCAGTCGCTCTTTTAGAAGCCTTCAAAAAGGCTAAACCACAGGAAGCAGCGAATACAGAAATTCAGGTATTAGATTTGTATAGAGTGATTGAAACACTCAGTAGTAGTAATGATCCCAGCACCAATAAAATTTTCTTGTTTCCCTCACGGGAATCAATAGAATTTATTCGTTCTATAGTTCCAAATCAACCAAAAAAATAAAAAATAATCTTTACCTCCTGATATGTTAAAGGCAAATCAAATAGTTTCTGGATTAGAACTTTGGCAGTGGCGAAAAACCGCAATTCAAACAGCTATAGCCTCGGACATATCCCCAATGGAGGTAGATTGGCTATTATTAACAATAGCTAATTTAGACCGCTTGGCACTGCGTTTAGAATCTTTCAAAACATGGCAGCAAATCCCCATAAAATTGTCCTTAACAGAATTAGAGCAATTGTGGCAAAGGCGATTAGATGACCGTTTACCGGTTCAGTATATTGCAGGGACGACAGCTTGGCGGAAGTTTCAACTCACAGTTTCCCCTGCGGTCTTAATTCCCAGACCAGAAACAGAAATATTGATTGATTTGGCCGTAACTGCTGCTAACGGTGAAGCCAAAGCAGGTCACTGGGTAGACCTGGGAACGGGTAGTGGGGCGATCGCGCTAGGATTAGCTGAAGCATTCACAACCGCCACCATTCATGCTGTAGATATCAGTCCAGCCGCCTTAGCCATTGCTGAAACCAACGCGGAAGATTTAGGTTTTCGGGAACGGATTCAATTTTATCAAGGTTCTTGGTGGCAACCCCTAGAATCCCTCAAAGGTCAGTTTAGCGGCATGATATCAAATCCGCCCTATATCCCCAGTAATACCGTACTGACCTTACAACCAGAAGTAGTCAACCATGAACCTCATTTAGCCTTAGATGGTGGTGCAGATGGTTTAGACTATATTCGTCATTTAATTGATATTTCCCCTAATTATTTGCGTCCTGGTGGGCTGTGGTTAATTGAAATGATGGCAGGACAGGCAGAAATGGTGCGGGAATTGTTGGAAAATAATGGTAATTATATCAATATTTCCATTCATGCTGATTTAGCCGGAATTAAACGTTTTGCAGTGGCTTGTAATTGCAAATAAAAAATATTCTATAGCAACCACCTATTTCTCCTCCTTGCATTCCTCTTTGCGACTCTGCGTGAGACAAAAAAAGATTTTGGAAAAAAGAATATTTTACTATTAGATAGGGTAATTCCAGATAAACACCCCATAAAATTCTCACTGCCTACAACACCTTACACTGCCCATAATGCCTTAATAAATGATCACATAAAACCAAAGCCACCATAGCATCAACCATTGGCACAGCGCGGGGTAAAACACAAGGATCATGTCTTCCCTTCCCAGATAAAAAAGTTTCTTCACCTTCCTTAGTTACGGTTTTTTGTTCCTTTCTAATAGTAGCCGTCGGCTTAAAAGCCACTCGGATAATAATATTTTCACCGTTGGAAATTCCCCCTTGAATTCCGCCCGAACGGTTAGTTACTGTTCTAATTTCGCCACTTTCATCAAGATAAAATTCGTCGTTATGTTCAAAACCTGTTAACAAAGTTCCGTCAAAACCCGAACCGATTTCAAAACCTTTACTTGCGGGTAGTGACATCACCGCTTTTGCTAAATCTGCTTCTAATTTATCAAAAACAGGTTCGCCTAAACCCTTGGGAACATTCCGTACCACACATTCAACCACACCACCGATGGAATTACCATCTCGACCGGTTTGTTCAATTAATGAAATCATGGTATTAGCAATTTCGCCATCTGGACAACGGACAATATTGCTTTCGACATCTGCTAAAGTGACGGTATTCGGATCAACAACACCTTCTAAATCCTTAATTCGCTTGACATAAGCAATAACTTCCACCTTTGCCACTTGATGTAAAATCTTTTTAGCGATCGCCCCTGCGGCTACTCTACCTATTGTCTCACGCGCCGACGACCTACCGCCACCTTGCCAATTTCTGAATCCATATTTAGCATCATAGGTAGCATCTGCATGAGAAGGGCGATATTTTTGTGCCATTTCATCATAATCTTGGGGACGAGTATTTTTATTTCTGACTAAAATGGCAATTGGTGTTCCCAGAGTTTTCCCCTCAAACACCCCAGATAAAATCTCACAGGTGTCCGCTTCTTTGCGAGGAGTCGTAATTTTACTTTGTCCTGGTCGTCTTCTATCTAACTCAAATTGAATTTCTTCGGCAGAAATTTCCAGTTGTGGGGGACAACCATCAATAATAACTCCCACACCGCCGCCGTGAGATTCGCCGAAAGTAGTAATACGGAAAAGATGACCAAAAGTGCTGCCCATGATATTCAGGAAATACAGACCGGAATATTTATTTTACATGGAGTTGGGCGATCCTGCGAAAAATCAAAAATTCCCCATGACAATCAGTTATCTTAAAGACTCTCACTTTGTCCCCTGTCACCTGTTAATAATTGAGTCTGGCAGTTAAACTAGATAAGAAAACTGTAATTTCTAGATTTGACAATTTCACCAGAAAAACAGCCATAAAGGTAACTATTATGAAAAATTTGCACAAAAAGGCTTTAATGAAACAGCGTTTATCAAGTTCGTCCCAGCGTCATGTTTTAACTGGAGTCATAGCTGCTGGGCTGATGATGTTGCCAGGGCTAGTTGGTAGTAGTCCCGTTTTAGCGCAGCAAAAGCCAGAGCGGAATTCTTTAACCTATGGGGAATTGATTCAGAAGGCAGATAAAGGAGAAATTAGAAAGGTAGAATTGGATCAAACTGAACAGATAGCTAAGGTTTATTTAGCTGGACAAAAGCCGGATACCATACCTTTACAGGTGCGCCTTTTAGATCAAAATACCGAATTAATTAATAAACTTAAAGAAAAAAACGTTGATTTTGGTGAAGTTTCCTCCGCTGGTAATAGAGCCGCTGTGGGGTTGTTAATCAATCTGATGTGGATTTTGCCCTTAGTGGCTTTAATGCTATTGTTCCTGCGCCGTTCTGCAAATGCTTCTAACCAAGCCATGAGTTTTGGTAAATCTCGCGCTCGGTTTCAAATGGAAGCGAAAACAGGCGTAAAATTTAATGATGTTGCGGGAGTCAAAGAAGCCAAAGAAGAATTAGAAGAAGTTGTGACTTTCTTGAAACTTCCAGAAAAATTCACAGCGGTAGGGGCGAAAATTCCCAAAGGGGTGCTGTTAGTTGGACCACCTGGAACTGGGAAAACCCTGCTCGCAAAAGCCATTGCGGGGGAAGCAGGTGTACCTTTTTTCAGTATGTCTGGTTCGGAATTTGTAGAAATGTTCGTCGGGGTGGGTGCTTCCCGTGTCAGGGATTTGTTCAAAAAAGCGAAAGATAATGCGCCTTGTTTGATATTTATTGATGAAATTGACGCAGTAGGTAGACAACGGGGTGCGGGTATTGGTGGTGGAAATGATGAACGGGAACAAACCCTCAACCAGCTATTAACGGAAATGGATGGTTTTGAAGGGAATACGGGAATTATTATTATTGCTGCTACCAACCGTCCAGATGTCCTGGATTCGGCTTTATTACGTCCAGGACGCTTTGACAGACAGGTAATTGTGGATGTCCCCGATTTGAAGGGAAGACAGGAAATTTTGACAGTCCACGCTCAGAATAAGAAGATTGATCCTAGTGTATCTTTGGAAGCGATCGCTCGGCGCACTCCTGGTTTTACAGGTGCAGATTTAGCCAATTTACTCAACGAAGCCGCTATTCTCACCGCCAGAAGACGCAAAGAAGCTGTTACCGATTTAGAAGTTGATAATGCGATAGATAGAGTAGTTGCGGGTATGGAAGGAACTGCTTTAGTAGATAGCAAAAATAAACGCCTGATTGCTTATCATGAAGTCGGACACGCTTTGGTAGGTACGTTGGTTAAAGGTCATGATCCTGTGCAAAAAGTTACTCTCATTCCCAGAGGACAAGCACTAGGTTTAACTTGGTTTACTCCCAATGAAGAACAGGGTTTAATTTCTCGTTCCCAAATTTTAGCCCGCATTGCCGCAACTTTAGGCGGTCGTGCAGCGGAAGAAATTGTGTTTGGGAAAGCGGAAGTTACCACAGGTGCGGGAAATGACTTACAACAAGTTACCAGTCTGGCTCGACAAATGGTCACAAAATTTGGAATGTCTGATTTGGGTCCAGTTTCCTTAGAAAATCAAAACAATGATGTATTTTTAGGGCGTGACTGGGGAAATAAATCAGAATATTCTGAAGACATTGCTGCTAAAATTGATGCCGCAGTTCGGGAAATTGTTAACCGCTGCTATATTCAGGCTAAGGAAATAATCCAAGAAAATCGGTTAATTTTGGAACGAGCAGTTGATTTGTTGATAGAACAAGAAACTATTGAAGGTGATATATTCCGCACAATGGTCGCTAACCATACTCAAGTTAAAGTTACTAATGAGCAGGTGTCTGTACCCTGTTAGAAAGTTTCCTTTTCCCTTTTCCCTGTAGAAAATGCGCTACTCTATGAATATGGTTTAGAGTAGAATTAGCAGTTACGCTAATATAAATCGCCAATGGTGTTTGATCCTGACTTTTTACAAGACGACTCTGAGCAACACCCTAATCAACTTCTGAATGATCGCTTTGGGGAAAACCCAAATCAATTACTTAAATATTTACAGCATCAATCCCCCGAAGTTTTAGCCCGTGTCGCCCAAGCTGTCAGCCCTGAAATTAAACAAATCATTTCCCAGAATGTCCAAGGACTAGTGGGAGTGATACCGACAGAACATTTCAATGTCCAAATTACAACAGACCGGGACAATCTAGCGGGAATACTAGCATCGGCAATGATGACAGGTTATTTTCTCCGCCAAATGGAACAGAGGATGCAATTGGAACATTTATCCAATCAATAGGAATCAGGAGTCACCGAGTCAGGAGTCACCGAGTCAGAAGATCAGGAAGTACAAAGAACAATTATTCCCCTACTTCCCCTACTTCCCCTACTTCCCCCACTTCCCCCACTTCCCCTACCTCCCCCACTTCCCCCACTTCCCCTACTTCCCCTACTTCCCCCACTTCCCCTACTTCCCCCACTTCCCTTAACTCTGTCACCTGTTCCCTGTTCCCTACTATTGGGGATAATTTCCGGCACGGACTTTAAAGATTTGAGTTTTACCATTGCGGTTGACTTCTATTGCGAGAATGTCCCCAACGGTACTTGATTCAACTATCTTCTGGACTTGGGCAGAAATTTTTATTTGTTTGCCGTTAATCTTTTGAATCACATCACCAGGAAGTAATCCTCCTGTCTGCGCTGGTGATTTTTCCATAACTTTTCTAATGACAATTCCCACATCTGGCTGAATGTTTAGTTGATCTTCCTCTTTCAGTCTCTGTTTTGTAGTTGTGGAAATATCTATCATCTCAATTCCTAAAAATGGGTGAGCAACTTCTCCTTTGGTAAATAGTTCATTGGCTACACGGAAAGCGGTTTCAATAGGGATAGCAAAACCAAGTCCTTGAGCATCAGCACGGATAGCGGTATTCACACCAATAACTTGTCCTTGAGCATTTAAAAGTGGTCCTCCAGAATTACCAGGGTTAATTGCTGCATCTGTTTGGATAAAACTCACGCGCTTATCAGGAACACCTACTTGGGCGCTAGTTCTGTCTGTGGCACTGATAATGCCAATAGTGACAGTATTATCTAAACCTAAAGGATTGCCAATTGCGATCGCCCATTGTCCAGGAACCAAATTTTGTGAATTACCTAACTTGACTATCGGCAATTTATTCGCGGAAATTTTGACTGCGGCTATATCTGTTACCGTATCAACTCCTACCACCTTCCCTTCAAAAGTTCGCCCATCTTTGAGGGTGACTTGAACTGTATCTGTGTCTGCTACTACATGAGCATTAGTTAGTAACTTACCATCTTCGGTCAGAATAAATCCTGAACCTGTCCCGCGCTCAATTTTTTCTGAAGGCATTGGTTGTTCATCTTTTTTGAAAAAATGCCGAAATAAGGGATTTTTCAAAGCTTCAGTCATCGGATTTGATATTTTCCGAATTGCATTAATCCGCACAACCGCAGGGCCAACTTTGCTGACAGCAGTGGCGATAAAATTGACATTATCACCTCCAGAAGAATTGAGTATGCCATCGACAGGTTGGGGAACAACAGATTCAGCAGGTAAAGTTACCGCCACATTTTTTAACTGTTGAAATGAAAGATTGTGTGTCCAAAAATAACGACTAGCAAAGACACCACCACCAGAGCCAATTACCACCAAACCTATATAAACAGCCAGTTGTTTCAAAGATAACTTCATAATAATTAAGAATAATGGCGCTCAAAGACAGATGGAAGCTTATCTCTTTAGTGTAGTCAAGCAAACGTTCAGTGAACAGATCATTTGACATATAAATATTAGAAATTTGTCAGCATATTCGGGGATCATATCTACTTCTGGGATTTCATCATGAATTTACTCAAAATAGGTAGTAGAAAGATAGAGGAAAAACTTTATCCTATCTTTAACAATTCCCCACTAAAATCTAAAAATTAGCGATTTATGGACTTATTTGCATGAAATTTTCCTATTGTTCACTATGTTTTTTGAGCTTATTTAGCACTTTGGGTTTATTATCCATACTGCCACAGTCACAAAGCGTTAATGCTAGTCCAGGAAGTTGCCCGGTTCCCGCTTTAGCTCGTATCCAACGTCATCAAGTTAATCGTGGTGAAACTTTAGCAACTATAGCTAATCGCTATAATTTAGCACCAGAAACAATTATTGGGATTAATCCATCCGTGAAGAATGGGGTAGTAAATCCAGGAACAGAACTGCAAATTCTCCCTTTCAATGGCATTGTTGTCGAAGTTCCTCGTAATCAAAACTGGAAACAAATAGCATCTAAGTATAAAGTCCGTCCAGATACAGTATTTGAAATCAATGGTTGTCAGAAAACCCCTAAATTTGTCTTTTTACCGATACTTCCAGGGGTAATTACTGCTCCTGCTGCTACTTCTGGGACAATTGCTACCGCACCTAGTACCCCGGCTGGAAACATTACTGGTTATCCCTTGCCAAGTAGTACAGATGTTGCATTAGCTTATGGTTGGCAAATTCACCCGATTACAGGAGATGTTTTCTTTCATAGTGGCGTAGATTTGTTAGCACCAGTAAATACTCCTGTGACAGCGATCGCTCCTGGAATCATCGTCTTTGCCAAGGAACAAGGTAGTTATGGCAAGTTAGTCATTATTAACCACGCAGGTGGCTTACAAAGCCGTTACGCCCAACTTGACAGCATCAAAGTTACTCTCGGTCAAACAGTCAACAAAGGCGATATTTTGGGAGCAGTGGGAACTACCGGACAACCAACCTCCACTCAACCGCATCTTCATTTTGAAATGCGTTCTAACGGTTCCCTCGGTTGGGAAGCAAAAAATCCCAAAGAGTTTTTAAAGTGAGGAGTATGGCTAACGCCACGCTTCGCTATCAGGAGTATGGCTAACGCCACGCTTCGCTATCAGGAGTTCAGGAGGAAGAAAGAAGGAGTTCAGGAGTCAGAAGGAAGAATAAAATTACCCAATAACAACGGACAACGGACAACGGACAACGGACCAATCCGATTAAAACTTCGGGACGCAAAATAGAATGATTTTCTGTTAAGGGTGTGATGTTAGTTGCGGCTGGTATTGGGTGTTCTCCTTGGGAATTGACCCTTGTCTAATTTGTGATCATCTGGGAAATTGAGAACAGGTAAGCGATCGCCTCGTAATAATTCTTCACCTGCTTCACCTAGTCCGATTAATGCCTCGCCCGTAGCTTTTTGAGCCATGAGTAGCATCAGTATAGATACTGTACCAACTTGTAAAAGACAAGCAGGGGAAATAGTGAATGCAATGCAATTTAATCCAGATTGAGAAAATGACTGTTGGTTTACGGATGACATTGTAATTTTCAGTAATTAGTAGACGTTTATTTAGTCATCTGAAGATGACTTTTGCTATGAGACTGGGAATTTATTCCCAGGCGGGCTACGGTATATTACATCAATGTTAACAGTAGAAAAATATAGCAGGAAACGGAGAAAAAGGTTAAAACTATTTTGGTGTCTGATAGCACCGCATAATGTTGGTAATGTTTTATTTATCCCTTGCAGAAGGTATTGACTCCTTGGGCGCAGCGCCCCTACCTCCTGATTTCTAAATTCTTCTATAAGACTATCTTTGTCATTTGTCAATTTTGCAAGCTGCGAAGGTAACAAAATTGTTCAAAAAAACGGCAAAATGTGATAATTCTATGGTTCTATTTGACAAATACAACCGAAATTCCCCAATACAACCTTGCTGTTAAATTCCACCGCCCATGAAAACAGTATTACTTGATAATCGTCAAAATTCCTTAGTGCAATGGGTAAGCCAAGCAACAGGTATAAATACTTTCGGGGTAAAAGTCCGATTGCTAGGTAATGACCTACATATTCTCTGTGAAAGCGTTGAATGTCCACAACGTTGGCAAACCCTATCGGAGTTACTGCAAGCGCTACAGCAAACCGATGTAGATACCCTTACCAATGACGAACAACCGTCAATATACCAGATATTAATTTATGGTCGAAAAAAAGGGGAACACCGTCCCGAATGGTGCCATCGGGTGTACTTGAATCAACTAGAGCAACATTTAGAACAGGTAGAACAGTCACTATTATCACAAACAGAAACGCCTATAAGCCCCGGTGGCTCGTTAATTATCTCTAATGAGAGTCTGGCACGCCAAGGAGATGCCGATGCCATTGCTCGCTATTTGAGCGAACATCTCAGCCATTTAGGGATAGCAGTACAGGTAAAAATTCAACCCTCTCCGGCGAAAAATAACTCTCAGATAGTCGTTAATCGTCTGTGGGTATTTTGTCAGTCTAGCTATAGCCCCGATCCATCATTACTGGCAGAAACGGTAGCCCAAAAGCTCAGATATTTGCAGCTTGTTGGTTATCAGGATGGGATCATTGTAGCCCAAGTTCGCGGGGAAACCGAGCCAGATTGGCGGGTAAGAGTAGATTTAACACCTCCAGAGGTGATGTTAAAAGAATGGGCGCGGTGGGGAGATGTGCAAGCGATCGCTAAAATATTAACAGAGGAATTATTAGGCTTCAAAATAGCACTAGAAACTTCTCTCAGAGAATCTACCTTACACATATTTTGTACTCCAGCTTTTGACCCCTTAGAAACCGCCCCTGCACCAGATAAAGAAACCGCGCTACAGTCCATTGTCCCCCTGCTAGAAAATATTGCTCCTCAAGCTATTATCTCAGCCGCCATATACGGACAAAAAACAGCGGATAAAAAACCAATTTGGATAGACTGGGTATATTTACCAGCATCCCAGCATCCCACCCTAGTGGCATCTGCCTGGGAACTTGCCCGTACAGGTGATCAACCAGCAATTATTTTTTTACTAGAGCGGTTGCTTAATCCTGACCTAGATTGGCGATTGAAAACAGGTGGTATTCGGGTATTACTAGTTTGCAAAGAATATTTATTACACATCATGTGTGATGCTCCCGTTTGTCCCACACGCCATCAAGTTTCTCGGAAAGTAACTCAATTTATCCGCCAACTGAAAATTCATGGTATTACAGGTGTCCGTGTTTATGGTCGTCGTGCTGGTGATAAAGAACCCGTATGGCATCATGGAGTTGATCTAGAAGAACGTTCTCGATTAGTCCCCGAAGCAACACCAGAATTTGCTGCTACATCAGAATATGTAAATTCCCTGATGATCGGTGAAAACGGTGAAGAAATTTTGCGTCCCGACTTAACAAATACAGAAGTACAAAGTTTTATCAAAGAGAAAACAAAAAATTGGTTAACAAATACCAATAAAATCATCAGAAATTTACTTTTAAACAGTCAACTATTTACATCATCTAATCAAGAAATAGATGAAAATCCCGACAATCAAGGAATTAGCAGTGGAATGATTTGGCTGGCATTAGGATTACTTCTCGCATTACAAAGTGATTTCATGTTAGGCTATTTTGTCGCCCATACCATTAAGAATTCACCAAAAGCTACTAATAATACTATTTCGCCCTTATCCTCACAAGCCCAAGCATCTTTACCATTACCAAATAATCAGAAAACATCATTTTTAAATCAATCAAGAACAACCGAATTACCTAATAATAATCAAGCTGGTTTTAATGCTTCTGAATTTATCAATGAAAATGGTTCTCAATCAGGAAATTTACCAGCCGCACCATTAAAAGAAAAAGCTACAGCTACAGCGATTTTATTAGCAGCTAGATCACAAATGCCAAGTTTTAATGCTAGGCAATTAGATGAACAATTAGCCCTCTATAAACATCGTTTAAACACCAAAAAACGCCCACCAGATGTTTTGATTATTGGTTCTTCTCGCGCCCTGAGAGGAGTTGATCCTGTTGCCCTTTCTAAAGCTTTAGTCACCAAAAATTATAGCAATATTGATATATTTAACTTTGGTATTAATGGAGCAACAGCCCAAGTTGTTGATGTTCTTATCCGTCAGGTTTTAAAACCTAAAGAATTGCCAAAAGTGATTTTATGGGCAGATGGTTCTCGCGCCTTTAATAATGGCAGAGAAGATATTACTTTCAAGGCAATTGAAACCTCACCAGGATACAAGGAAATATTACAAAAAGCCAAAACAACAGTCAAAAATAATGAAGTTCCTCATAACCCAGAAGATGGAAAAGAAAAAATTAGTAGTAAACCTAAGATAGAAGATATTAGTATCTATCAAGTCGCTAACGATTCGTTAAATCAGTCTGTAGCTAATTTATCTGCTAGTTATAAAAACCGTGATCAAATTAAAATTCTTCTCCAAAAACAACTTCAATATCTACCTTTTAGCCATCAAAATCCCCCGATTAAATCAAAAATTAATCTCACCCATGATTCTGAAATAGACAATAATTTTTCTCTCCCCGGAGTTGATTTTGATGGATTCTTACCTTTATCTATTCGCTTTAATCCCAGCACATATTATCAAGAACACCCCAAAGTTTCTGGAGATTACGACAACGATTATAGATCTTTCCAATTAGCAGGTAAACAAGATCAGGCATTCCATTCTATGTTAGAGTTTACCAAAAATAATAAGATATCCCTTATCTTTGTCAATCTGCCCCTTACTTCAGATTATTTAGATCCTGTACGCACAAAATATGAACAACAGTTTCAAGAGTATTTATTAAGCTTTACCAATCATCCTCAATTTATATATCGTGATTTAAGTCAGCTATGGCCAAAAGCAAATGATTACTTTTCAGATCCTAGTCACCTCAATCGCTATGGTGCTTATGAAGTATCAAAAAAACTGGCTATAGATCCAATGATTAGCTGGCCAACAAAGTGATTAAATAGGGAAGAGAAAAAAATACTTATCTTCTTTCTTCCCAATCACAAATTCAAAATCATAAATTAATCAAAAATGAAATTTATATCAATTTTTTACGGGCTGTTTTTGTTGAGTGTTTTAGGAATCTACTGGACTGTTAATTTAGCAAATATAAGATTATGGATACTGCTAATAGCCAGCCTTGTTTTCTACGCATCTTTGCACATTCAATATTTACCATTACTTTTAGCACTAACTTTTATTAACTTCCGTCTAGGTTTAGAAATTGGCAGCAATACTTCACCAGGAAAGCATTCTCAAAACTGGAATTTATCTAACGAAGAACGGCAATTTACTCAAGCTGACTGGAATCAACGTCGTCTCAAAGTATTGTCGATTGGTATAGGTTTTAATGTTTTTATTCTTTTAGGTTCTAAATACATAAATTATTTCCTAAATTTAGTTTTTAATCAGCCGACAAATTCACCAGAATCATTAATTAAGTTAGTTGCACCTTTAGGAATTTCTTTCTTTACATTTGAATGTATTGCTTATTTAATAGATGTTTATCGTGGCGCTACTGCTACTACTAAATTTATCCAATTTGCCGCATATAAATTATTTTTTGCCAAACTAATTTCTGGGCCAATTACTCGTTACCATAATTTAGCAATTCAATTTGATACCCTAAGATTTCCCAGCATTGATAGAGTTGCTGAAGGACTGTGGTTAATTGCTAGAGGTGCGGTTAAAAAAGGTATTTTCGCTGATAATTTGGGTATATTTGTGGATTTATGCTTTGGTAACTTACAAAGAGCAGGTAGTACAGATTTGTGGTTAGCTACCTTTGCTTATGGCTTGCAACTATATTTAGATTTTAATGGTTATGTTGATATTGCTCGTGGTAGTGCTTTACTATTTGGTTTAGTTTTACCGGAAAATTTTGATTTTCCCTACTTCAGTACCAGTATTGCCGATTTTTGGCGACGCTGGCACATCACATTGGGTGATTGGTTGCGTAATTATCTTTATTTTCCTTTAGGTGGTTCTCGACGCGGATTAATGCGTACCTGCGGAAATTTATTAATAGTAATGCTAATAGCTGGTATCTGGCACGGTTCAGCTTGGGGTTTTATTATTTGGGGTGTATTGCATGGTGTCGCTTTATCTGGGCATCGTCTCATTAGTGTATTAAGCGATCGCTTTACAATTCTTAAATCTTTTTGGCAAAACCCGCTAGGAATAATTTTTGCTTGGTTTTTGACGCAAATCATGGTTTTTACATCTTGGATTTGGTTTCGTCTCCCCAACCTCCAAGACTCTGCTTTAGTTATTCAACATCTTTGGGGTCATGGGGGTGATCAACAATTTGCCGCAAAGGTCTATATAGAAGCTCTAAATATGAGTCAATATCAAATTTCTTATTTGCTGCTCGGCATAGCTTTGCTGATGAGTATTTCTTATGCTTTTAAACGAGAAATGAAATTAGAGTTTAGCTGGCCAATTAAAATTGTTTTTGTCCCCTTATGCTTTTATGCGGTTTGGCTACTAGCGCCTGAAGGCAGTTTACCTTATATATACTTTGATTTTTAGGAGTGAATTTGCGGCTGCAATTTCTGTAAACCTCATTACATTAGGAAAACATATAACTGATATAACTAATACTAATTCTAATTATCTTTACAAATTTAAACTTATCCTCTAATGTTGTATACAGGTAGGCAAAACCACCTACCAACATCATAAGAAAATAAAGCAATTATAAAATGACCACAACCTTACAACAGCGCTCAACCGCTAACGTATGGGATCGCTTCTGCGAGTGGATCACCAGCACAGACAACCGTTTATATGTCGGTTGGTTCGGTGTATTAATGATCCCTACCCTGTTAGCCGCTACTACCTGCTTCATCATCGCTTTCATCGCTGCGCCTCCCGTTGACATTGACGGTATCCGTGAGCCAGTTGCAGGTTCTTTGATCTACGGAAACAACATCATCTCTGGTGCAGTTGTTCCTTCCTCTAACGCTATCGGGTTGCACTTCTACCCAATCTGGGAAGCAGCTTCCTTAGATGAGTGGTTGTACAACGGTGGTCCTTACCAACTGGTAGTATTCCACTTCTTAATCGGTGCAGCTTGCTACTTAGGCCGTGAGTGGGAACTTTCTTACCGTTTGGGTATGCGTCCTTGGATCTGTGTAGCTTTCTCTGCACCTTTAGCAGCAGCTACCGCAGTATTCTTGATCTACCCAATTGGTCAAGGTTCATTCTCCGATGGTATGCCCTTGGGTATCTCTGGAACATTCAACTTCATGATCGTGTTCCAAGCTGAACACAACATCTTGATGCACCCCTTCCATATGTTGGGTGTAGCTGGTGTATTCGGTGGTTCTTTGTTCTCTGCAATGCACGGTTCTTTGGTAACTTCTTCCTTGGTTAAGGAAACAACTGAAACCGAATCTCAAAACTACGGTTACAAGTTCGGTCAAGAAGAAGAAACCTACAACATCGTTGCAGCCCACGGCTACTTCGGTCGTTTGATTTTCCAATACGCTTCTTTCAACAACAGCCGTCAATTACACTTCTTACTAGCTGCATGGCCAGTATTTGGTATTTGGTTCACCGCTTTGGGCGTCAGCACAATGGCGTTCAACTTGAACGGTTTCAACTTCAACCAATCCGTTATTGATTCTCAAGGTCGCGTTATCGCTACTTGGGCTGACGTAATCAACCGCGCTAACTTAGGTATGGAAGTAATGCACGAGCGTAACGCTCACAACTTCCCCCTAGACTTAGCTGCTATGGAAGTTGCTCCTGTTGCTTTAACCGCTCCTGCTATCAACGGTTAATAATTTAAGCTTTGTTAATAGCTTAATTACAGAATCACCCTCCAGAAATGGGGGGTGTTTTTGTTTTGGATATAAAGTCAGCAGCTACCAATCCTTAAATCAAGGGTTTGGTGTAACTAAGTAGAAATTATCAATAAATTTATCATCTGGCAGGTATTTTGGACAATTCTCTGCTGCTTTTGCATGAAATCGTTGTTTGAAAATATGACAATATATAGGTATATCTTTCCCTTTATCAACAAGTAGTCTATGATGGCAACAGAAAAAACAATTTTTATATAAGGATAGTAATAGAGAAGCATTATTCTCAATATTTTCATGAGAGTTTATTGTGTTTTTAAAACCATTAATACATATACCATGACAGAAATCTTTTTTTTGTTCCCTGTTAAAATTCCAGAAATCTATTTTCTCATTTTCTGACAAAAGCTTATTATTAATCGGCTTAATATCAAGTTCACTGTTGATGTTCAATTCAATAATACGCTGTTCTGATTGCCTTTTTTCTAGGGTAGACTTATGGGTTACTGCTATCTCTACAAAAATCTTTTGTCCGTTTTCATGACTAAGTAGCAAGTCAGGAATAAACGAACCATCTTTGGTTTCTAACTTAATGAGGTTAAAGTATTGAGTTAAATCAAATTTATGTTTACCCTTACTGAAAATGCAGGGAATTAGCAATTTTTCCTCGTGAAAGCTACAGTATTTAGTAAAGTTGATTTCTATCCAAAAAGGTTGATTTTCTTGCAAACAAGTATTATAAATTTCGTAAAATCTGAACTTTGCCAATTTGTGCAAGTAAGTTTCATGAGAACATTCAATATCTACTTTATGCCGAAAATGCTTTCTCCTTGTTTGTCCCAAGACAGGAAGTAGGAGATTATCGCATGATATACACTTGAATTGTTCACGTCTGACTTCTGAACCAGCAATTAAATTATCAATATTTATAGTTTTACCACTCGAATTGATAGCGTATTGGTATTGTACAGTTTCCATATCAACTAATAAGATTTATACCATTAATTCTAGTATACTAAAATTATGGTAATACATAGATCGAAGGTTTCTTAATGGATACTCGCAGTATCGAGAATCTGAGGCGTTGTATCAACGGTAGAATGGGGGGAATGTTCATAATTAAAACCTTATGCCTAGTACAGCTAATTTTCTGCAATACACTCAATGGTCTGGTATTGCAACAATAGTATTTGCAGTCCTGACAATCTTGGCTTTTATTGTCAAATGGGGCTTTCGTTTTCGGTTAGTAGGTACAACGGGCTTTATGCTGGTACTGACAGGGGGGTTATTTTCACTTTCCCTCGTACCTCTGAGTCGCACAATTATTCCCGGTGCTGCGAAGTACACTCTGGTTTATGACAACGGTTCTAACCAAACAGTAATTGCAATTACACCACAAATCACTCCTACAGAATTAGAAGCAACTTTACGTCAAGCAGCTAGTAACCTTTATTCCTATGGTCGCTTAGGTACTGGTGGTAGTAAGGAAATGATAGTCCGCGCTCGCACTATTATCCACCCAGAAATAGGGTTATCTGTACCGCTGTACTTGGGTCAAGTAAATCGCACTTTGGTCAGTCGTGAAGACCCAGAAATGGCGGTAGAAGTTTATTTAGATAAATTTGCTTCATTACCAAAACCCACTGCTTCATAGGTGACGGGGAATGGGTAATTGGTAATGGGTAATTGGGAAGAAAAATATTCTCCTCTTCCCCCCGCCCCCTGCTTCTTTCTTGTTTGCACATTTTTTGGTCATCTATCATACAATAAGGATTATTTTAAAATTTGATTAAGAAATATCAATAGTTCTGGCAAAATAACGATCATGCCTAATCAACATTCTACTGAAACTTTGTCCACTCAAACCTCTAGTTCATTTTTCAGCCTTTCTGTTTCCCCTGGGAAAGTAATTCGCGGTGCGGGTGTGTTGTCAACCGTTGCGAGTGAAGTCGCTAATTTGGGAACTCGTCCCTTAATTATTGCTGGAAATCAGACTCTCAATCTGAGTCAAGAGAGTTTACAATCTCTTTTCCAATCTCCAGAATTACATCCTTTGTCAGTTTCCTATGGTGCTGATTGTTGTGAAGCTAGTTTGGAAGCCTTACGCAAAGCCGCTAAAGAACATAAAGCTGATCTGATTATCGGTATTGGTGGTGGTAAAGCCCTGGATACGGCTAAATTAGTCGCCCACCAATTGACATTACCAATTGTGACAATTCCCACTTCTGGGGCTACCTGTGCGGCTTGGACTGCTCTTTCTAATGTCTATTCAGAAACTGGGGCGTTTTTATATGATGTGGCTTTATCTCGCTGTCCTGATTTGCTGATTTTGGATTATAATTTAGTTCAGACTGCACCTCCAAGCACATTAATAGCAGGAATTGGGGATGCGATCGCTAAATGGTATGAAGCATCAGTGAGTAGTGGGCATTTGCAACAAACTTTAATTATTGCTGCGGTTCAACAAGCGCGAGTTTTACGCGATATTTTATTGCAAAAGTCTGCTGCTGCGTTACAGTTTCCGGGTGGGGAAGTTTGGCAAGAAGTTGTGGACGCAACTGTACTCCTAGCTGGAGTAATTGGGGGACTTGGTGGGGCGCAATGTCGCACAGTCGCTGCCCATGCAGTTCATAATGGCTTAACTCATATTTCTGGACATGGGAGCATTCATGGGGAAAAGGTCGCTTATGGTATCCTGGTACAACTGCGGTTAGAAGAAATGATCCAAGGAAATCAATTAGCAGCGTCAGCAAGACAACAATTGTTGAAGTTCTATGCAGAGATTGGACTACCCCAAAAATTAGCAGATTTGGGATTAGGTAATATTACTCTGGGTGAGTTACAAACAGCAGCGGAAATTAGTTTAGAACCTAATTCTGATATCCACCGTCTACCGTTTAATGTAGCGTTGGAACAATTGATGGCCGCAATGGTTTCTACCACTGCACCAATAGATATTAATCGTGTTTCCACCAGGGGAATAAGTGACGAGGTGAAGGAATGAGTTTGAGTTGGATTTCTCCCGCAGAACGGATACAAAAATTGCCGCCTTATGTGTTTGCCCGTTTGGACGAATTAAAGGCTAAGGCTAGAGAACAAGGGTTAGATTTGATTGATTTGGGTATGGGTAATCCTGATGGACCTACTCCCCAACCTGTGATAGAAGCGGCTATGGCAGCTTTGCAAAATCCCGCTAATCACGGTTATCCTCCATTTGAAGGAACGGCTAGTTTCCGTAAGGCGATTACTCAATGGTATCATCGCCGTTATGGTGTTACCCTTGATCCTGATAGTGAGGCTTTACCTTTACTTGGTTCTAAGGAAGGTTTGGGGCATTTAGCGATCGCCTATATTAATCCTGGTGATACTGTATTAGTACCTTCACCATCTTACCCTGTGCATTTTCGTGGACCGATTATTGCTGGGGGAGTTATTCACAATTTAATTCTCAAGGAAGAAAATAATTGGTTAATTGATTTAGCAGCTATTCCTGACGAGGTAGCTAGAAAGGCTAAAATTCTCTATTTTAATTATCCCAGTAATCCTACCGCTGCTACCGCCCCCCGCGAGTTCTTTGAGGAAATTGTGGCGTTTGCGCGGAAGTATGAAATCCTTTTGGTCCATGATTTATGTTATGCAGAATTAGCTTTTGATGGTTATCAACCCACTAGCTTGTTAGAAATTCCTGGTGCTAAGGAGATTGGTGTCGAGTTTCACACACTCTCTAAAACCTATAATATGGCAGGTTGGCGCGTTGGTTTTGTGGTGGGAAATCGTCACGTTATCCAAGGTTTACGGACACTGAAAACCAATTTAGATTATGGCATTTTTTCAGCTTTGCAAACAGCAGCAGAAACTGCGCTGAGTCTCCCTGATTCTTATTTACATGAAGTTCAGCAACGTTACCGCACTCGTCGAGATTTTTTAATTGATGGTTTGGGTAAATTGGGGTGGAATATTCCCAAAACTGAAGCGACTATGTATTTGTGGATAAAATGTCCGGTGGGAATGAATTCTACAGATTTTGCTTTGAACGTTTTACAGCAAACTGGGGTGGTTTTGACTCCTGGTAATGCCTTTGGTGTGGGTGGTGAAGGCTATGTGAGAATTAGTTTAATTGCAGATTGCGATCGCTTGGGTGAAGCTTTACAAAGATTCAAGGAAGCGGGAATTTGCTATCAATCGGAAGTTTCTGTTTCTGCGTGATCATGCCTTAATTAGTCCATTATTCCCTACAAGAGGTCAAAATTGAGTTGGAACTAAAATTTGAATGGGATGAAGATAAAGGTAAATTAAATCAGAAAAAACATGGTGTTTCTTTTGAGGAAGCAGCTTCAATATTTAATGATACTTTATCTATCGATTTTGACGATCCTGAACATTCATTAGGAGAGAATCGCTATATTATAATAGGATTATCCAATCAAGGTAGATATTTGTTTGTTTCTCATACAGATCGTGATGATAAAATCCGTTTAATTAGTGCAAGATTAGTTACACCTAAAGAAAGGAGATATTATGAACGAGAAAATACAGTATGAATTAGAAGATGACTTAAAAGAAGAATATGATTTAAGTCAACTAAAAAACCCTATTCGGGGTAAATATTCTCAACGATATCAAGAAGGATATAGTGTTACTATTCATCATGAAGATGGGACAACAACAGTAGAACATTTCCCTAAACAAAATGATATAATTATTCTTGATCCTGATGTGAAACAATATGAGTAAACTAATCTTAGAAATTCCTGATCAAGTAACTGAGGGATTACGTCTACCTCCTGATGAACGTCTGCATCGCATCCGCACTGAATTAGCAATTAGACTTTATCAAAAAGGGATTCTTTCTTTTGGGAAAGCCCGTGAATTGTCGCAATTAAGCAAATGGGAATTTCATGAGTTATTGGGACAAGAAAATATTGATCGTAGTTATGATTTAGAAGAGTTAGAAACAGATTTAGAGACATTAGAAATATTATCATGAAAGCAGTTAGTAATTCATCGGTTTTAATTGCTTTAAGTAGTATTGGACAATTAGAGTTAATTAATCAACGGTTTCCCGATTCGGATGAACCAATTTCAGGTAAATCTGATAAAGTCAGTTTGTGTTCTTCCATTAAATACGCTAATACATCATTTCCGTGACAATTAGGAATAGGGTAATGTTCTATTTCATAAGCCTCAATTATTGTTCCTAATGTATCTAATAAATGATAAAGAGGATGTTGTTCATTAGTACCAATTTCATCAAGTAAATCATTTAATCTTGCAATTGCTTGTTCATATTCTTCTTCATGCAGAATATCTTTAAACACTATTTGCGTTTTGTTATCCATATAACCAACCAAACCAAAAGAGTCCATCCCAAGGTAGCAATTATGCTTAAAATTAATGAAGCTGAAAAGTAATTTTTTGGTAATAAAGGTGAGTTGATCTTATCTATGTGCGTAGTGATAATACCGGAAAATATAGCACCACCACCAAAACCGATTCCTAATATTTGTACTGTTGTTTCTAAAGAGCGATCGCTCTCAGATTGCTGTGTCTCTACTATACCACGAATTGTATCAACAAATTGCCCAAATAATTCTTGTCCTGGTGTGAGATAATTAATATAAGTTTGGATTTGTTCTTGCCATTTTTGACAATCTTTATCTAGGAAGTCTTGCCAGAATTGGGGACCTGTTTGATTATTTATGGCTGTAATTTTATTTAAGCAAATTCGGTAATTTTTAATATTTGTCTGAATTGATGTATTATGAATTTGTAAATCTTGTAAACATCGGGTATAGTCAAAGCTTTTTTGGGGAATTTCTGATAAGAGTTTCTTTAAATCAGATATCTGTGTTTTTGGATTAGATATCAAAGTTTGAAATTCTTGAATTTTCTTCTCTAAATAACTATAAATTGTTCTCGCGTTTTGGTGACTTTGACTTACTTCGTAATTAACAAAGAGAATTTTCTGATAACAGCATAATAAATTTAATAACCACTGATAAGCATCTCCAATAAATTGGACTGTGTTAGCTTTTTGATTATTTAAAAGGATCAAAATCTGACATTGTTTAACAGGATTATTCGGTTCATTGGGATCATTTGCTTGGTAGATAAAGAGTAAACTATTGAATAATTCTCCTGAGTGAGTAGAAACAGGATTTAAGTTTGTACCAGCAACTAAAGCATTAGCGATTTTTTTAGATAATAAATTACAGTCTTCATTTGCGTCAACTTCTCCATAAATCCATAAAGTTTGTCCTAAAGATGCTTGAATTTGGGAAGGTAAAAAACAACTAGGTTTAAAATGTTGGATTTGCAGTACATTAATATCAATATTTGCTGACTCTGGAAGCAAAGTTAAATCAACTGCATAAGTATCATTAAGTAACAATGGTTGTAAATTGATATTAATTTTAAATCCGTCTGTAGTTGAGAAACTTCCTAAATCTAATAAATCTCTGGAATTAGTTAACCATTCGTTTCTTATTCCTACTTCTTGTTGAGGTTCATATTTACCATTTTTATAACAAATTAATTGAGATTTTAAATCTTTTAAACTGGTAGCAGGAAATGAAGATACACCTAACTTAGAAAGATTATCCCACAAAAGATGGGCATTTTCTAAAACTTGATCAGGTGTATGTGCAAGAGTATGTCGCAAATGGAAAGCATGGAGGGTAATACTAAAATTTTTCACGGTTTTGGTTGGGATTTTTTATCATCAGATAAAGGTGAATTTAATTTTATAGCGTTTTGAATCAATTCTTTAGAAGATTCGCTAGGTTGGTTTGCTGGTGTTGGCCATTTAGCACCACCTAAACCTAATTTAGTCTCGGAGTTGGTTAAATCAGAAGGAATTTCTTGCCTTTTTTTGTCAAATGCTTGTTTAATTTGAGAACGTGATTCTAATTTTAACCAATTTCTAATTTCGCTAGATATTTCTTCTGAATCTTCTGGTAAATTACTAGCTAATTTATCTAAATTATCCCAGTCTTCTCTAGAAAATAAACTAGATTCAGATTCGATTAATTTAACAAAAGCTTGGATTGTTCTTTGATAAGCAGACATTATTTAAACTCCTTTACCAATTGCACAAAAAGCTGACCAATAAAAAGGTGATGCGAATATTTTGATGTTACTTCCTTGTTCTTGTTCCTCCTTTGAAAAGTAATCATTTAATTCATTTTGCCAATCTTCATCCAGATTTGATTGTCGTAGCCATTTCTTTAAACCTGAAATACTTGTATCTCTTAACCATCTTTGGGCGGTTTGTAAGGCTAAAACCACATTATTTTGACTTTGTAATTCCTCATAAAATTTGACCATTAATAAAGCTGTAGCCACTGCACTAACAGTCCATAAACTACCAACTACATTAGTGCTACCAGCTAACAGAAAACCACTAGGTAAACCAATATATTCATCACTATTATTTGTAAAATCTGTCATGCCAGTTTCACAAGCAGCAAGGGTAACTAAACGACAGTTTTCCAGTTTAATATGAGTAATGATATTTGCTAAAGTTAAAACTTTATCAGCTAGTTGTAAGCCGGAATCTAGAGGAGAATTAGAATTGAAATAACCATGACAGAAGAAAAAGAGATTATTGGCTTGAATCAGGTTTTGATTATTGGGAATAATTGCTGATTCTTTAGCTTTGTATTCTTTCAAAATGTCACTTTTACTAAACTGCTCTTTAATCGCTGCAACTGCACCTAAGTCTTTTCCATATAAATCTTCTGTGGGTGTTTGCATAGCAAATAAAGATGGCTCTACCGCTCCCTTTATGATATTTTCGGTAAAATGCTTATTAATTTAGATTAAACCCATGTACACCAATGGTTTTGGATATATTAAAAGGATGTTTGATCATAAGGGGAACGGTAGAACCATAAAGATTGAAAATCATCACGTTTACGACGTTGTGTTTGTTGTAATAATTGACAACTGGGAGCATAACCCACACCTTGAGGAAATAAATCCATTAAATAAGAATTTCTTACTGGTAAAGCATGGAGAGGTAATAAGTGTAAATAACGATGGGGAATCAAAATTAACTTTTGACACTGTGGTGGTATTTTTTGTAAAATTTCTTCAATGTGCAGGATTACTGCTAACTTCTTCAGACTTTGTTCTAACTGATTTTGCCATTGGTATTTTTGATTATAATAGTTAGCTAGATATTCACTAATCCAATCTATTAAAGCTTCTATATCTGCTGATGAAGATTGCCAAATTGTGATTTCTTTACCTCCTGGTTGAATCACAAAAGCGATAATTTTATCAAATGTAATATACCATTCAATAATTGCTGTATTATCATCAACTATTTTTTCTAATGACGCGAAATTAAAACTAGAACCAATAGGTAAATATGTATCTTGTAATTGTTGCCGTTGTTGTCGTAATTGCTGGAGATGTTGCCATAAAAATGTAGGATTTTCAGCTTTGCCTGTTTGCAGTAAATTCTGTCCACTAGCTATTTCATCTTGCAGTTCTTCTAGTTGGGTGACAACCTCACCAGGAAAAATAGTTTTTAAGTCACGGTTGAGAATTTGTTCTACTAAATTGCGGGTTTTACTGCGTTCAATATAACTGATAGCTTCCCTTTCTTTACCCAATGCTAAACAAACTTCCACCATGCGTACAAAAAGTTGATTCCATTCTTCTGCTTGTTTGCGTTTACTTTCTTCCCCAGAAATAATTTCCCCCCGCAAACCTTCAACTGTGGCAATGGCAGATTTAAAGGTATCGTAAGCTAAATCAAACTGTTGTGAATCTTGGTAATCAATACCCAAATTTAATAAAGTTTTAGCATTTTCTACAGGAAAATCGGTGCGGGTATAAACTTCTAAAGCTTGCTGATAAGCTGCGATGGCATTTTCCAGATTATCCGCTTTATCTCCCCTGATTCTATTACTGTAGGCAGTCCCCAGATTATTTTGCGTCATTGCCCATTGTACAGGAAAATCGGTGCGGGTACTCACTTTTAAAGCCGCATTATAAGCTGCGATCGCCTTTTCCAGATTATCCGCTTTATCTCCCCTGATTCTATTTTTGTAGGCAACCGCCAGATTATTTTGCGTCGTTGCCCATTGTACAGGAAAATCGGTGCGGGTATAAACTTCTAAAGCCGCATTATAAGCTGCGATGGACTTTTCCAGATTCTCCGCTTTATCTCCCCTGATGCTATCACTGTAGGCAGCCGCCAGATTATTTTGCGTCCTTGCCCAATCTTCAGGAAAATCGGTGCGGGTATAAACTTCTAAAGCTTGCTGATAAGCTGCGATGGCATTTTCCAGATTCTCCGCTTTATCTCCCCTGATTCTATTATTGTAGGCAGCCCCCAGATTATTTTTCGTCATTGCCCATTGTTCAGGAAAATCGGCGGGGGTATAAACTTCTAAAGCCTTATTATAAGCTGCAATGGCAATTTCCAGATTCTCCGCTTTATCTCCCCTGATTCTATTATTGTAGGCATTCCCCAGAGTATTTTTCGTCATTGCCCATTGTTCAGGAAAATCGGCGGGGGTATAAACTTCTAAAGCCTTATTATAAGCAGCGATGGACTTTTCCAGATTATCCGCTTTATCTCCCCTGATTCTATCACGGTAGGTAGCCCCCAGATTATTTTGCGTCGCTGCCCAATCTACAGGAAAATCGGTGCGGGTTCTCACTTCTAAAGCCGCATTATAAGCTGCGATCGCCTTTTCCAGATTCTCCGCTTTATCTCCCCTGATTCTATCACTGTAGGCATTCCCCAGATTATTTTGCGTCATTGCCCAATCTACAGGAAAATCGGTGCGGGTTCTCACTTTTAAAGCTTCATTATAAGCTGCGATGGCCTTTTCCAGATTATCCGCTTTATCTCCCCTGATGCTATCTTTGTAGGCATTCCCCAGATTATTTTGCGTCGTTGCCCAATCTACAGGAAAATCGGTGCGGGTACTCACTTCTAAAGCCTTATTATAAGCAGCGATCGCATTTTCCAGATTCTCCGCTTTATCTCCCCTGATTCTATTTGTGTAGGCATTCCCCAGATTATTTTGTACAGCCGCCCATAGTTCTGGAGAAGTATCACGGGTGAAAACTGTAAAAGCGATTTCATAACCAGTAATAGCAATTTCCATATTATCGGCTTTGTTACCTAAAGGAAATTGCTGTATCAAATCGCTAAAATTACCTATCACTACAGCGATGGATTTTGCTGTGTCTGGTTCTGCTTTTTCTAGTGTTTTTGTTGCCCAAACCTGTAATAATTCAACAAAAGTCAGATTAAGTTTATCCGTATTTGCAGCCAGTAAAGGGTAAACTACCTGGGGATTAACTTTACTTTCTGCGGTTGCTTGTAATACTTCTAATAAAAATTGTAAATAGGTATCAAAATTTGCTTGATTAAGCGGCGTTTCTGGTTCTGGGGTTAGGGGTATATCTAACTGTTCACTCAGTTGAGAAGCTAAAGCCAGCAACCGGTTAGCACGATTTTCTTGTCCTTCCTGGGTAGACATTTGTTCTACCCCTACCTTCAGCAATTCTAAAAAATCAACATCGAGTAATTCCCTGTTAGCTTGTAATATAGCCGCTTCTTCACCATTGGGACAACTAAGCAGTTGTTGAATTAGCTGATAATATGCCTGTAGACGCTGTTCATCCATAAGTTAGGGCTGGATAGAGTAGAACCTAGATCATGCTTCAATAATATCTTGACACATTGCGGACAATATTACCCTGCAAATCCCGAAAATCCTGATTCTGACAATTAATTATCCTGAAAATCCTCAAATCCTGGAAATCCTGATTCAGACAATTAATTATCCTGAAAATCCTTAAATCCTGAACATCCTGATTCAGACAATTAATTATCCTGAAAATCCTCAAATCCTGGAAATCCTGATTCAGACAAAAAATCATCAGCCGGTGCGTCAGATGCGATTATTTAGTGATCATGAACAGATTTTCAATATCTGACGCACCCTACAAAATCCCTATCCTGAAAATCCTCAAATCCTGGACATCCTGATTCAGACAATTAATTATCCAAGGTAAAATGATCCAAGGTGCGCGAATAGTAAGCACAAACTATGATTATTCAGGTAGATATTAATCCCAAAAACGAACCTTAAAGGAGAATTGCATCTTGGAAGTCAAAGCCGCAGTAGCATACACCGCAGGAAAACCTCTCACAATTGAAACTGTACAATTAGCACCACCACAAGCCGGAGAAGTCTTAATTGAGATTAAAGCCAGTGGGGTTTGTCATACTGATGCTTTTACCCTGTGTGGTGATGATCCTGAAGGTTTATTTCCGGCAATTTTAGGACATGAAGGCGCTGGTATAGTTGTCGAAGTAGGGGCTGATGTCAAAAGTCTAAAAAGAGGAGATCATGTAATTCCTTTATACACTCCCGAATGTCGGCAATGTGATTATTGTTTAAGCTTCAAAACCAATCTCTGTCAAGCAATTCGCGGCACACAAGGACGGGGATTAATGCCCGATGGTACGAGCCGTTTTAGTATCGGTGGCGACATGATTCACCATTATATGGGTACATCCACCTTCGCTAATTATACGGTATTGCCAGAAATCGCCGTTGCTAAAATTCGGGAAGATGCCCCTTTTGATAAAGTTTGTTATATCGGTTGTGGTGTGACAACAGGAATTGGTGCAGTTGTGAATACAGCTAAAGTAGAACCAGGCGCAAACGTGGTAGTTTTCGGTTTGGGCGGCATTGGCTTAAATGTGATCCAAGGGGCGCGAATGGTGGGCGCGAATAAGATTATTGGTGTAGATATTAATCCTAAAAAACGCGAATTAGCTGAAAAATTTGGCATGACACATTTTGTCAATCCCCAAGAAGTTGCAGGTGATTTAGTTCCTTATTTGGTAGATTTAACAAACGGTGGTGCTGACTATTCCTTTGAATGTATTGGTAATGTCAATATCATGCGTCAAGCTTTAGAATGTTGTCATAAAGGTTGGGGTGTAAGTGTGATTATTGGTGTAGCTGGTGCAGGTAAAGAAATCAGCACTCGTCCCTTTCAATTAGTAACTGGCAGGGTTTGGAAAGGTTCGGCTTTTGGTGGTGCAAGAGGGCGGACAGATGTACCGAAAATAGTAGATTGGTATATGGATGGTAAGATTAATATTGATGATTTAATTACTCATGTGATGCCGATTGAAAAGATTAATGATGCTTTTGATTTGATGCACAGGGGGGAATCTATTCGGAGTGTGGTGACTTTTTAGGTTTTTGTTTCGCGCAAAGACGCTAAGGAGCAAAGGCGCAAAGGAAGAAGGGAGTTATAATTAATTCAACGTTACTAGGTTTTAATTATGCAGACACAAGGGGCGAAAGAATCCGCTGTCCACCTGAATCTTTATGAAGCGGATTTTTATGCCTGGACTCAACAACAGGCTAATTTATTACGTTATCAGCTATGGAATCAAGTTGATTTAGTGAATTTAATTGAGGAAGTTGAATCTTTGGGGAGAAGGGAACGCCAAGAATTAAGAAATCGTCTGATTATTTTAATTGGACATTTACTCAAGTGGGAATATCAATCATCAAAACGTAGTCGCAGTTGGTTAGCAACTATTCGGATTCAACGCCGGGATATCATAAAATTACTGAATGAAAATCCTAGTTTACAGTCTTCTCTAGAAGTAGCACTTCAGGAAGCTTATGAAAATGCTAGGGATTTAGCATCAGCAGAAACCAATTTACCGTTATCAACCTTTCCTCCTCAATGCCTATATTTATGGGAAGATTTAATTAACTTAAACTTTTATCCTGGTGACGTTGCAAATGATGATTTGATGCAATAATCGGCATTGCTAAATTAAAATATGAAATTGGAAACTCACAAATTTCAAACTTTGCGCCTTTGCTTCTTTGCGTCTTTGCGCGAAACATAATTCATTATTCTCCCAACTTTTCAAACAACTTCGCTAACATCACATTAGAAAATATAAAACCATCGGGATCGCTAAAACGCAACCTATCCCCAACAATCTTCACCCAACCCTGAGCAAAGTATGGTTGCAAACAGCTTTGAATTCTCTCAACTTGATGATTACCAAAGTTTGTTGCTAAGGAATTTAAACTGATTCCTTCGGCTAACCGTAACCCTAACATGAGAGTTTCTAACAAAACATCTGCCTGTGGTGTGACTTCACAATCAATCACAGCACCATTTTTTAACCATTGGTAATATTCCTGGGTTTTGCGAGGACGGGTGAAGCGTTTACCTTGTATATAGCTGGCTGCACCCATACCAAAGCCATAATAGGGGCGATTTTGCCAATAAACTCGATTATGTTGGCATTGATGTCCTGGTTGGGCATAATTGGAAATTTCGTAATGTTCGTAACCAGCATCAGTTAAGGTTTTTTGCCCCATTTGATACATTTTGACGGTGGTTTCATCTGTGGGTAACGGATGATCTCCCGGTTTGTAATAACGATTGAAGGCTGTTCCGGGTTCAATGGTCAGGTCATAGATGGAAATGTGAGTTGGGGTGGCTGCTACTGCTTGGATTAAGGAATCTTGCCATTGTGCTAAAGATTGATACGGTAAGCCAGAAATCAAGTCTAAGCTAAATTCGGGAATCTCGACTTGGTGAATTAACTCTATAGCTGTAAATATATCTATAAGGGAATGCGATCGCCCAGCAGTTTTTAACAATTCTTCTTGGAAAGCTTGGACACCCAAACTCACGCGATTTACTCCTAAGCTACGATAACCAGCGATATGTACAAAATCAAACGTCCCTGGGTCAATTTCCATAGAAATTTCTACCCCAGAGGCAATGCCAAATCGCTGTTCTAAGGTTGTCAATATAGATTGCAACTGTGCTGTTGATAATAGTGAAGGAGTACCACCACCAAAAAAAATTGTTTCTAAAGGTTGACTATAAGTTGGTGCAATCCTGATTTCTTGACATAAAACTTCAACATATTCGCCAATTGTCCCAGAATTTTCGCCCCGTGAGTTATTCCCGACCACAAATACCGGAAAATCGCAATAAAAACATCGTCGCCGACAAAAGGGAATATGCACATAAGCAGAACTGGGAATCCCCCAACCAATATCTTTTTGACTCATTTTGAACAATAGTGAAGTTAATTTGATTTGACTGTTAAAAATAATGAAAATGAGGAGTTTGTTTACAACTTTTCATCCTTTTTCCCTAAAAATAAAAATAATATGCAGTAAAAACGCTTTAGTTATAATGTTGGCATATTCTGTCTGCCTGAGCAGCTAAGATGATTCCATCACTAAAAAGGACTCAAACAAGCATACTTTACTCTATCGAATAAATATCGTTGTAGGAACACAACATAACCATGCTGGATGTCATTATTATTCTCTCATTTATCTTGGCAGCGGCGGGAATAGGTTATTTCAGCACTGATCTACTCCCCCCTGGTACTCTTGATGGAGTTAGTGATTTAGATGCCTTACGCCTAGTTTTCGCTGTCTTTGCTGCCATTATCGGTGGTGCAGTTGGGCTGAGTTTCCAGACTACATACCGTCGGCTAGAGTCACAAGTCCGGGAAATGCCCCTAGAAGTCATTCTCACCCGTGCCATTGGCTTAGTAATTGGGCTATTACTCGCCAATCTGATGTTAGCCCCGCTATTTTTATTACCCATTCCCCCAGATTTTGGTTTTATCAAACCTCTTGTTGCGGTTGTTGGCAGTATTATCCTCTCTGTTACAGGAATGAACTTAGCAGATACTCACGGACGGGGTTTGTTAAGATTAATTAACCCCAATACTGTGGAAAGTATGGTGGTGGAAGGAACTCTTAAACCTGCTAATACTAAGGTTTTAGATACTAGCTGCATTATAGATGGCCGGATTGAAACATTACTAGAAACAGGATTTCTAGAAGGATTAATTCTTGTCCCCCAATTTGTTTTACAAGAATTACAACAAGTAGCCGACGCGAGTAAGGATCAAAAACGGGTGAGGGGAAGAAGAGGATTAGAAATTCTCAACCGCATTCGGGAAAATTATCCCGAACGCATTTTAATCAATCCTGTGGACTATGAAGATACTGCCACTGTTGATGCTAAATTGGTGCGTTTTGCTCAAGAAATCAATGGCACATTACTCACCAATGATTACAATTTATCGAAAGTTGCTAGTGTGCAAAAAGTTCCAGTTTTGAATGTTCATGATTTAGTCAATGCTGTTCGTCCAACTTATTTACCTGGTGATTATCTTGATTTGAAAATTCTCAAAGAAGGAAAAGAACCAACTCAAGGAATTGGCTATTTAGATGATGGCACAATGGTAGTAGTGGAAGAAGGTAGAGGTTATGTTGGTGGTGAATTGCGAGTAGTAGTTACCAGTGCTTTACAAACTTCTGCTGGAAGGATGATTTTTGCCAAACCCCAAGCTTCCGCATTAGCCTAAGGAATATGGCACGGAAAATTAGAGTTAAATTATGTAAATCGGTGTGGGGAACTGCACCGATTTTGTTGATTAAGCTGAATGCTTGTATTTGGCTGATCAATCTCAAACAGGGTATTGTTATCTAATTAATATTAGAATACGAATAGTAGTTGGTAAATAAATTTAAACATGAAGACCATCTTATCAAGTGAAAAAGCATTTATTATTCGGACTGAGCGAGGACTCACAATTGCGGGAACGCGCATCACCCTTTATGATGTAATAGATTTGATCAAGGCTCAGTATCCTCCGAAGTTAATTCGAGATAAATTCAATCTCACAGATGAACAAATTAGTGCAGCTTTATCTTACATTGAAACACATCATACTCAGGTAGAAGCTGAATATCAAGAAGTTCTACAAACTAGAGAAGAAATTTATCAATACTGGGAAGAACGTAACCGCGAACACTTTGCAAAAATGGCAGCAAAACCACAAAAGCCCGAAAAACAGGCTCTTTGGGCGAAACTTGAGGAGCAAAAAGCCCAACGTACCTCAATAAAGCCATGATATTTTTAGTGGATTACAATCTTGATGGATACGCTGTAGTTTTGCTGGGAATCTTGGCGAAAAACGGTTGGCTTGAGTTACTATCTATTCGTTTTGTCACATTTCGAGAAGCGGATTTATCAATGGATAGTAATGACCGCGCAGTTTGGTGTTATGCTCAAGCAAATCAAATGATGATCCTCACCGCTAATCGGAATATGAAAGGTGAGGATTCATTAGAACAAGTAATGCGTGAAGAAAATACACCAACTTCATTTCCTGTGATTACAATTGGGAATCTTGATCGCATTGACGAATATGATTATCGAGAACAATGTGTTGATCGTATAGTTGAGATTATCATAGATATTGATAATTATTTAGGAGTAGGTCGGCTTTTCATTCCATAAACATCATAAAACAGTTTCATAATTGGTTCAGTGTCAGATATTTGATATTCTCTGATTATCATTATGGTGTTTTTACAGGTTTGATATTTTTGGCTTTATAAAATGTTTCTAAACTATCAGTATCGCCGACAAAACGCCAATGCCAAGGTTCATAACTCACACCTTGAAGATTATTTTTCGGAAAGGAAATTTCAAAACTAAACTTAGCCGCATTAGCCTGTAACCACTGATAAGCTTTGGTATTATCAAAATTGGCTTGGAGATTAGTTGCTGGGACTGTGCCATCGCCAACATCCACCGCATAACCTGTATGATGTTCACTATGATTTGGTGGTGCGCTGAGGGCTGCTCTTTCGGCTGGGGTTTGATTCCGCTGTGCGCCTACACCGAAAAATAACTGCTTTTGCTCTTGTACAGAACGAAAGCCAGAAATTGGAACTAAAATTACACCCGCACTTCTAGCGGTTTGTACCATGGCTTGAAACTTGACAGCGGCAGATTTTCGCATTCTGATTCTACTGTCACCGGTAATTGGGGCTAATTCTGATTCTGGTGCTTCTGAATAGGGAAAATGTCCCAACACTGTATCATTATTATTTGGGGTATTAGCGGCTATGGGTGTAGAACTAATTGGTGCAGCTACAGAATTAGCATTTGGCTTAGGTGTTGTCAGCGAAAACAAAAAACCACTGGTGATAGCCAGTAGCAAAAATCCTGTTAATCCACCTGTAATCAAAACCACAGGTTGGACTTTGATCTTACTTCCTGCATCATTTGTATCGCGTAAAGCCACTGGGATATCATCACCAGAGAGAGGGTAGGAATTGTGCGGTTTTTTAGGAAACCCAGCTTTATTCAAGTTTTTGCTCCTGTTTGTGTTTAATAGTTAGTTAAAGAAGAAATGAGTTTTTTTAATTCTTAATGTTGAATTATGGTGTAATTTTGATAAATCTTTTAGAACTATATATCAAGTTAGTGGGATTAATCCTAGTGGGATTTATACTGGGACGTAAATTGCCTAACAATACTTCCACCTACGTAGGTCAATTTCTCTATTGGGTGGGAGTACCTATAAGCATCATCGGTTTTTTACTACAAACAGATTTATCAGGACAGATTTGGATTGCACCGATAATAGCTCACTTGGCAATCTTTCTGGGGGCATTATTAGCTTGGTTAAGAATCAAAGCCCAAGCCCATTTCATTGATTCAGTTCCCCCCGCGACAACTCAAGGTAGTTTGATTCTAGCAGCAATGGTAGGTAATACAGGTAATTTGGGTTTTCCCATTACTTTAGCAATGGTAGGTAAAGAATATTTTGCCTGGGCTTTATTTTACGATATGTTGGGTTCGCTGTTTGGTGCTTATGGTTTAGGTGTGTTTCTTGCTGCTAAGTTTGGTAATAATACCCAAAATCAGATGCAAATAGCAAAGGTAATTTTGATTAATCCGGCTCTATGGAGTTTTGGATTTGGCTTATTATTACATCAAGTTGCGCTTCCCTCTCCAGTGGTATTTTGTTTGGAAAAATTGGCTTGGGGTGCAGTTGCTTTATCTTTGATGTTAATTGGAATGCGACTTTCCCAACTAAAATCTTGGCGAAAATTACCACAAGCGGGGAGTAGTGTGTTCATTAAAATGCTATTAGTGCCGATGATTTTAGGTAGCACTCTCTCATTTTTTGGTGTTACTGGTAATGCAGCACAGGTGATAGTTTTGCAAATGGGTATGCCTCCAGCTTTGGCTACATTGGTAATAGCAGAAACCTTTGATTTAGATAGAGATTTGGCTGTTACTGCTTTAGCTATGGGGATGATAGTTTTGTTGTTTACTCTTCCTGTTTGGTTATGGTTATTTTAACAAAAAGTGAAAAAGTAGAGACGTTACATGAAATGTCTCTACAAAAATTCTGGATAATATTTGGATTATGTGACTACTAAATTCAGCTTTTTTGCCAATTCCGCAGGATTAATAGATTCGTAATGTTCAAAAGGTTGATGAATCCAAGGATTATCAGCTAGATAATCAACGTGGTAGTCAGGAACAACAACTGAACAAGCTTTATACCAAATTACAGCAGTGCGAATTTCTTGAATGGGAAAATCATGATGTTTCTGTAGCCAGGGAACTGTTTCTTGAATAGTGATACCAGAGTCTACTAAATCATCTACTAGCAAAATCCGTGAACCTAAATTTTCGCTAGTCATGGTTAATCGATGAGAAATAATTAAATTACTTCTTTCATGTGTACCCGCGCCGCTGTAAGATGAAGTAGATAAAATTGCTAATGGTTGATTGTATATGCGGGAGAGAATATCTCCTACTCGCAGTCCCCCTCTAGCTAAACAGACGATTTGGTTAAATTCCCAACCCGATTGATAAATCTTTACAGCCAGTTGTTCAATTTTGTGGTGATAATCTGACCAAGAAATGTAAAGGTCTGACATAAGAGTAAAATAAGTGTGTTAATAATTGTTAGTTATCTATTGTCAATTGTCAATTCATAAGGGTGTAATTTATGCTTAAAGATAATTCTCATAATAACGATTTTCACCAATCTCTGTCCAGTGAAAAATTAGATTTTAAAACTAAATTAGCTTATGGTGCGGGAGATTTGGGTCCTGCGATTACTGCAAATATTGCTGTATTTTACATGATGGTTTTCTTTACCAATGTGGCAGGAATTCCAGCGGGTTTGGCAGGTAGTATTTTGATGATTGGCAAAATTTGGGATGGTATCAATGATCCTATGGTGGGAATGTTGACTGATAAAACCCAATCCCGGCGCTGGGGTCGTCGTCTACCTTGGCTTTTATATGGGGCAATTCCTTTTGGATTTTTCTTTTTCTTGCAGTGGATTGTCCCCCAATTTACTGCTGACAAAAGTAGTAATATTTGGTGTTTATTTTGGTATTATGTAGTAATTGGGATTGTATCTCAGGCATTTTATACTGTTGTGAATTTGCCTTATACAGCCATGACTCCTGAGTTAACTCAAGATTACGATGAACGGACTAGTTTGAATAGTTTTCGGTTTACGTTTTCCATTGGTGGCAGTATTTTATCGTTGATTTTATCAAAAATTATTTTCTCACAAATTAGCGATCGCCAACAACAATATTTAGTTTTAGCGGCTGTGTGTACCGTAATTTCGGTTTTATCTTTGTATTGGTGCGTTTATGGGGTGCGCGATCGCATTTTAGCTTTTGAAGCTAAACGGATTTCTTTGCCACAAGAAGCCGAAATTCCCTTTTTTGAACAGCTAAAAATTGTCTTTAGTAATAAACCTTTTCTGTTTGTAATTGCGATATATCTTTTTTCTTGGTTAGGTGTGCAAATCACAGCCAGTATTATTCCCTATTTTGTCGTTAACTGTATGAAACTTAAAGAGGGAGATGTCCCCACAGTCATGATTGCAGTGCAGGGAACGGCTTTATTTATGTTATTTATTTGGAGTTATTTAAGTAAAAAGATTGGCAAAAAAATCGTTTATTTCTTAGGAATGAGTTCCTGGATTATTGCGGCTGCTGGATTATTTTTCTTACAGCCAAATCAAGTTGGTTTAATGTATGTTATGGCTGTAATGGCAGGTATGGGAGTTTCTACAGCTTATCTAATTCCTTGGTCAATGATCCCTGATGTGATTGAATTAGACGAATTGCAAACTGGACAACGACGGGAAGGTATTTTCTATGGTTTCATGGTTTTATTACAAAAATTTGGTTTAGCTTTTGGGCTATTTTTGGTCGGTAATACCTTACAAGCTTATGGTTTTAAAGAAGCGGTTGCTGGACAAAGTTCTTTACCTGTACAACCTGAATCTGCACTTTTAGCCATTCGTATCGCTGTTGGACCAATACCAACCGTTTGTTTAATTGCCGGGTTAGTTTTAGTCTACTTCTATCCCATTACCCGCGAAATGCACGCGGAAATCATGTTAAAACTGCAAGCACAACGGCAGAGAACATAAACCCGAATTTCTCACCAATAAATATTATGGCTTTTTATGTAATGTTAATTAAAGTTAATGAAGATGATCAAGGTGTTACTTATAACTTCGGTAGTGATCCTGAACATTTAGGTAAAATTCGTCTTGATAAATATGATGGAAAAATTCAAGAAGTTGAAGCTGTTAATAGTGAAAATTATCACCATATTTTAACAAGAGCAATGGTTAAGTTACGTCAACATTGGAAAGCGGGTACTTTTCCTGATCATACTTGTTGGGCTTCTTAGCTGTGATGGTATCACAAAAAAGCGATCACTTGAACTCCTTTCATCAAATAAGCGATCGCTTTCTCAACGCATAACCAAAAAGCGATCACTCTCCACAAAACCACACCCAAACAGCGATATTGAGTCACCTTAGAAGGTGAAAATTTTTCAGTTTATCACTAGTCTTCTTCGGCTTGGAGGTCGCGGAAAGAATACCTTTTTTCTGACGATCTATCAAGTCTTTCAACAACATCTACAACGACTTGACGATTCACCATAGATCCAATTACATCGTCAATTTCCTCTTTAACATCATAAATTTTCTTATTTTCACCATTTACCTTAACTTCAATCCAATCATTATCTAGTTGTAAGCCACGTAATGTACCACGCAATTGAATAATCTGCTGCTCAGAAAAAATTGGAGAGATTGAGTCCGTCTTTTTCAACACGCTAGTAATAACTTTGCGAGTATCAGGAATAATAACTACGGGAGGTTCTACAAGATTATTCGCTGACTTTATCTCAATTTGACTAAACGATTTTCCTGTTGCTGGTGGTGCGAGTTTTCTAGTTAATTTCAAAAATGTATCTCGATATTCTTTGTCAGGTACTATCTCCACTAGTTTACCTTCTGGATCTTGTGTAGCCCCTCCAACAACTTCCAAGAATTTTTTAGTTATTTGTTCTACCTGCAATTCCATATCCTTCATAAAAGGAAAGCTTAATTGCTCTTGAGGTTTACGAACACGTACAGCAAATTGATAACTCCCCGGAGGAGCTTGCAAAAGCCAAGGGTTACATAAATTTTTAACTTCTGGAGATGGAGCGCCACCCTTACGAAATTCCTTCTCCAAAAGCCATTCTGTTGTTCGATAAAAAATATTACTAATATCTTTTACTTTATCTAAAATAAGATCCAGAGGCGCACCACCATAAATAACTTCACCACCACTTACTGAAACTAGCACCTCACCTTCAAGAAATTCAATACCCGATTTTGCAAGAGATTCCTCAAAACGGATGACCTGAATAAGCTCTTCTAGTTGTTCTACTGCAAAAGGTGGTAACAGTTCAGTAGCCAAATATCTATGAGCAATTCGTTTTGCTTGCTTAAATTCACGAGCCTTGAAGTAGAGAGATGCACTACTAACCGCTGTAATACCAATTGTTCTGGTCTTATTATGAGCAAGATCCTCTAATGCACACACCTCTGCATCAGCCGCAAGACAGTATAATTCAGCAGCACGGTTAAATTCTCCCCGTCTACCTAAATCTTCTGCTTGACTTGCGTACTTTTCACTACGAGTGTGATGCTCTAACCAACTCATGATGATTCATCTACCGTTTGAAGTAAAATTAATTGTGCGCGAAATCCAACCACGGCTGCTATGGCGGGTATATTACTGTTCCCTTGTTTTGTTTGCTCAACCTTTTGTTTAAGGCGATTTTTTACTATAGATTTATCAAGACTTGTCCCTGATACCTCAAGTCTGAACCAATTTTCCAAATCTTCCATATCTTCACCAATCGGAGCGATATAATAATCAGCACCAGTGAGTCTGTCTGCACGCTTTATAGCAAACATACCTCTTAATAATTCTGTAGCTGCAAGTGCTAAGGCATAAGCTCCGAAGCAAGTTGCATCATCAGTATTCGCCCATGTTGCCTTAACTCTGTCATCTGCCGAATCCCATTCCACCTTTGCCATAGATTCTACTTTATCGTTCTCCAAAGTAAATTCCTTGGGCGAAATGTGGTGTTTATCAAGGGAAACTCTTGCAGCTTCTAGATAACTACCGGCAACTGGGGGCGTAAGTGCGTAATGTCGATTAGCCATGTCTTGCAGAGGTAGCAAGGGTAGATTGTTGTCAGTCAATGTTTCCCCCATATAAATGAAGTATTTTTGTAATAGAGTAGTCTATTACACTTATTTAATAGTATAAGGTAGGCAATGTGCAAGAGGTGATCACATTTTTTTTCCTGTGAATTTACCCCTCCAATATCTCTAACAACTGTTGGTAAAGCGATACCTTCATTAGTCTGCGCTAATACGCTATGAATCTATACCCAAACAGCGATAGGGAAATCACTTACTCAGAAATCATCAAAACGTCTCTAAGCAACAGCAAACTCCGTCAATTTACGAGTTTCTGGATCATGAAAAGCCAAAACAATATCCTCTTTGGGTACACCTTCCTTCAATAACTCCGTTGCAATTCCTTCCTCAGTCCAATCTTCTTCAATGTAAATCTTCTCATTCTTAATGCGAATATGGACAGAAATTCCCTTAATTCTTTCCTCAGTTGTCCAACCAACTTGAAACCATAAATATTGATCTCTTTGCTCATCAAAAGCTAAGAGCATTTCTATATTATCAGGAGATGCAGAGGAAAAAAGTTGATGATATTCTGTTAAGATTTTTTTGATTAAAAATCGGTAATTTTCTAACTTATCCATTTGGTAATAACCTCCTTATCTGTATCTACAATGATTAATTTAAGTTGGTTTTCATCAACAACAACTTGGATAGTTTCATCAAAATTAGCTTTATAAACAAGTTGACCAAGTGCTAAGTAAATCTGATGGTCTGGTGCGGTTCTTTTAAGATAATTACGGTAAATGATATACTGACCTACAGCCCTTTCTAAATCATAAATAAATGATGGATTTAGAAAACTTTTAACTTCTATCACTATTTTCTCATCACCTTTTTGAGCAGATAATGGACGTTCAGCACCTAGATCAGCAACAAGTCTTAATTTTCTATAAATTATATAATAAGGATCAGCCGTAATTGTCCAACCATCCTTAATTAAAGCATTTTTGACCTGCTTTTTCTAATAATTTAATTAATTCCTTGGGTCTTAAAGAAGGTATATTTTTAGGCATAAACCTTCCTTAATTCATAGATTTCTGATTGTTTTTCTTTTTCTTTTTCCTCAACTAATAAAAATTCATGTAATTCATCTATAGAAATAGGAGATTTATAAATATTATCTTCTGATTCATAAACATCTTCAAAAGATTCTATTGCTTCCTTTAATTTATTAACTGCATCTTCTTGAGTATCTCCCTGTCCAACAATACCATTTTCTAAACACAAACCCACCCAATAACCGGAACTTTGTCTGAGAACAACTGTGTAAAAGTTCATTTTTGTTTACCTATGGATTATGTATAAGCATTTTCTTAACATCAGCTAAAGATACGGAAAGACTATCTTTCTCTTCTTCCTTAGCATCCCGTAAATCTCTTAAATCTTCCAAATCTTCTAACAATTCCGTAATCTTCAAAAATTCCTCATAAGGTAAAACTGCAAATTGTTTTTGACCATTTTTTGTTAAAAACTCAGGATGTAATTCAATCATTTTTACACCTCTTTATATTCATAAGATTTTCTCCATTAATCATCTGCTAAAGTTTCCAACTCATCGGAAATTAAATTTTGCCAATCTTCATCACAATGGGAATGCAAATGAATAGAAGCTACCAGCAATTCTGAGAGAATTTTACCCTTTTGGCGATCGCTTAACTCAGAAAGTTGTAATTGATTAACCAGAGAAATCACATTTTGGCATTCTTCCTGTAATTCCATTAGTAACTGATTAAGCGTTGAGTTTTCACTGGTAATTTTTAGTTTTGCGAGTGTCATTAGTTTTTCCCCAATCTTTTTAACGCTTGTTTTATCCCTTGTTCAAAAGCTATGATTTCCTTTTCCCAATGATTAATCAAACCCGGATCTGGAAAATCCTTCTCTAATTCTAGCCTGATTTTTTCTTTGTGTTCAGCAATACGAGATTCCAAAGATGATATTGCTTTCTTAAAATGACTCTTCCCCATAAAATATAAATTATAACATTCAGGTGAGCCATCAAGACTCACCCTAATCTACATTATACCAACAAAGCCTGTTCCTCCTTACTAATCACCCTCCCTTCATTCTCAAAACCAGCAATTTGATCAAAGTTCAAATAGCGATACAAATCATCAGCAAAAGGATGAATTCTTTCAGCCACAATATCCAAATATTCCTGCACATTAGGAAGCCTTCCCAACAACGCACAAACGGCTGCTAATTCCGCCGAACCTAAATACACTTGAGCGCCTTTACCCATGCGATTATTGAAATTACGAGTTGAGGTAGAAAACACAGTTGTATTATCATCAACTCGCGCCTGATTTCCCATACATAAACTGCATCCGGGTATCTCAGTTCTCGCCTTTGCAGCTACGAAAACATCATAAACACCTTCCGCCTTTAATTGGTGTTCATCCATTCTTGTAGGAGGTGCAATCCACAACCGCGCTTTTACATCTCCTGCACCTTCTAAAACCTTCGCAGTTGCTCGATAATGTCCGATATTTGTCATACAAGAACCCACAAAAACTTCTTGTACAGGATCATTGGCAACTGCCGATAATAACTTAACATTATCTGGGTCATTGGGAGCAGCTACAATTGGTTCTGTGATTTGGCTTAAATCAATTTCAATTATTTCTGCATATTCGGCATCAGCGTCAGCAGATAATAATACTGGATGATCTAACCATTCTTGCATTTTTGCCACCCGGCGCATGATAGTTCTGGCATCACTATAACCCCGTGCTACCATATTAGTTAAAAGGGCAATATTGGAACGTAAATATTCCGCAATTGTTTCTTCGCTTAATTTAATTGTACAACCAGCACAAGAACGTTCTGCGGAAGCGTCAGTTAATTCAAAGGCTTGTTCAACTTTCAAATTTGGTAAACCTTCAATTTCCAAAATCTTGCCAGAGAAAACATTTTTCTTGTTCTGCTTCTCGACAGTTAACAAACCTTTTTGCATAGCCACATAAGGAATGGCATTGACAACATCCCTCAGCGTTATTCCTGGTTGTAATTCCCCTGTAAATTTGACCAAAACTGATTCTGGCATATCCAAAGGCATGACACCCAAAGCACCAGCAAACGCTACTAAACCCGAACCCGCAGGAAAGGATATACCCAAGGGGAAGCGAGTATGGGAATCTCCACCTGTACCCACGGTGTCGGGTAATAACATCCGGTTTAGCCAAGAATGAATGATACCATCACCAGGACGCAACGCCACACCACCACGGGAGGAAATGAAGTCGGGTAATTCTTGGTGGGTTTTAATATCCACAGGTTTGGGATATGCGGCTGTATGACAGAAACTTTGCATTACCAAGTCTGCACTGAAACCTAAACAAGCGAGTTCTTTCAATTCGTCTCTGGTCATTGGGCCTGTAGTGTCCTGAGAACCCACTGTAGTCATGATTGGTTCGCAAGATGTCCCCGGACGTACTCCAGGCAAACCAGCGGCTTTCCCGACCATTTTCTGCGCCAATGTGTAGCCTTTTCCGCTGTCCACTGGGGCTTGAGGACGGATAAATAATGTGCTGGGCGCTAAACCCAATGCTAGACGGGTTTTATCGGTGAGGGTACGCCCAATTAGGAGGGGAATGCGTCCACCTGCGCGAACTTCGTCTAAAATGGTGTCAGGCTTGAGGCTGAAGGTGGAAATTACTTCTCCTACGGCGTTGAGAACAGTTCCTTTGTAGGGATAAATGGTGATTATGTCACCGGTTGCCATTTTGCTGACATCGCATTGAATGGGTAATGCACCGGCATCTTCGGCTGTGTTAAAAAAGATGGGAGCGATCGCACTTCCTAAAATATAACCTCCCGCCCGTTTGTTTGGCACAAAGGGAATATCATTGCCCAAATGCCATAATACAGAATTGATTGCAGATTTACGAGAAGAACCTGTACCCACGACATCACCAACGTAAGCAACAGGATGACCTTTTTGCTTCAACTCTGCAATGGTTTCTAAACTTCCTGGTTGACGAGTTTCTAACATCGCCAAAGCGTGTAAAGGAATATCTGGTCTGGTTGTAGCGTGGGTTGCTGGTGATAAGTCGTCAGTGTTGGTTTCTCCGGGAACTTTGAAAACGGTAACGGTGATAAATTCTGGTAATGTGGGACGCAACGTAAACCATTCTGCTTCTGCCCAAGAGTTTACCACTTGTTTAGCGTAGGGGTTGGTTTTGGACAATTCCAAAACATCATGGAAAGCATCATACACCAACATAATTTTGCTGAGAGCGTTGGCTGCATAAGCGGCGATTTGTTCTCTTCCTTCTCCTCCCATTACCAAGGGTGTTTCTGAAGAAGTTGATACAGAGGTGCTGGAAACTTGGAGTAAATCAATTAAGGATTGAACGTTGTAACCACCAATCATCGTTCCCAGTAATTCTACTGCGTCAACTGGTGAAACTAAAGGACTGGTAATTTCTCCTTTAGCAATCGCAGTCAGAAATCCAGCTTTTACATAAGCAGCTTGATCTACTCCAGGGGGAATGCGATCGCGTAATAAATTTAATAATAACTCTTCTTCGCCTGTAGGTGGATTTTTCAGTAATTCACACAATGCTGATGTTTGTTGTGCGTCTAAGGGTAAAGGAGGAATACCCAGTTGGGCGCGTTCAGCAACCTGTTGACGATATTCTTGTAGCATGGTTTAGATTGTGATCCTGTAATGTCTTGCTTTCTTTATTTTATTGTAAAGGGAATGTTACAAGAGTTACTGATAAACGGAATTTGTAATCCAAGAGCAATTATAATTTCGGAAGAATATTATCTATGGAGTTGCTACTATCCCAAAAATATGTTCTAATTACAACTTACTACTGAAATACATAAACAAATATAAAAAAGGAGTAAATTAAATTCATGTTAATTGAATTTCAAGTCGGAAATTTTCTATCTTTTAAAGACACAGTGACTTTTAGTATGGTTGCTTCTGATATTAATAGTCAAGATCCAGAATTAGATGAAAATAATGTATTTTCAGTTAATGAAGAATTGAAGTTACTAAAAACAACAGCTATTTATGGTGCTAATGCAAGTGGAAAGAGTAATCTTGCCAAAGCATTTAGTTTTATGAGAAACTTTGTTATTAATTCTTCTAAAGAAATGCAATTCACAGATAAGATTCCAGTTGAAACTTTCCGACTTAGTACAGAAACAGAAGATAAGCCATCATTTTTTCAAACAACTTTTTATCTAAACAAAAAAACTTACAAATATGGTTTTAAAGTATCTCAAGATAAAGTAGTCGAAGAATGGCTATTTTTTCAGAATAATATTAAAGAATATCAACTATTTCAAAGAAATGGCAACAAATTTAAAATAAGTAAAAAATCTTTTCAAGAAGGATTTAATTTAGAAGAAAAGACTAAGCATAATTCTCTTTTTATTTCTGTTGTAGCACAATTTAATGGCAAAATTTCTGCTGAAATAATCAAATGGTTTGCTAATTATCAAGTTGTATCTGGTTCAGGAACACAGGATGATTTGTATAGAAAATTTACTTTAAAATTGTTTGAATCTCCTTTAATTAAAAAAGATAGTATTAAATTAATTAAAGATTTAGATTTATCAATTCAAGATATCAATATTAGTAAAGAAGAACTATCTTTAGAAAATTTATTTAGTATTCAAAATTTATTTAGTATTCAAACATCTCACGAAAAATATAATGAAAATGGTGAAATAATTGGATTTGAAAAATTTGACTTAGAAAAAAATGAATCTGAAGGAACAAAAAAACTATTTTATTTCTCCGCATTACTTTTAAACGCTTTAAGATATAGCCAAGTTTTAATTATAGATGAATTGGATGCAAGATTACATCCTATCATTACTCATAAAATTATTGAGCTATTTAATTCAAAACAATATAATCCAAAATCAGCACAGCTTGTTTTTATGACTCATGATACTAATTTGCTTAATCCTAATCTGTTTGGTAGTAGATTATTAAGACGAGATCAAATCTGGTTTACAGAAAAAAATCAACAAGGAGCAACTGATTTATATTCTTTAGCTGAATATGATGATATCGCAGAAGATGATCCATTGGAAGCAGATTATATTCGCGGAAGATATGGAGCAATTCCCTTTATTGGTAATTTTAAAAATTTATTATCTAATGATTAAAAATGGCAAGACAAAATTCAAGAAATAATTCAATGTATTCTCAAAGAAAAGTAAGTGGTAGATCAAAAGGAAAAACATTTTTGATTCTTTGTGAAGGGGAAAAAACTGAAAAAAATTATTTTGAAGGGTTTCAAAAAATAGCACGCGCTAATAAAACTGCATATATTACTATTAAAGGATTGGGTGCGGTAGGAATAACAGTTGTTACAATAGCTAAACAGTTAAAGGAACAAGGTAATTATGGAGATGATGAGGTTTGGTGTGTATTTGATAGAGACTTAAAATATGAAAATAATAATCAGCAAAATTTTAACGCAGCGATTAGATTAGCTATAGAAAATCAATTAAATTTAGCTGTTTCTAATGATGCTTTTGAATTATGGTTTTTATTGCATTATGAATATTATCAAAGTGAAACTCATCGAAGTGAGTATGAAAAAATGCTAAGTATAAGATTAGGTGAAAAATATGAAAAAAATTCCGAAACTATGTATGAAAAACTAAAGGATAAAGAATCTAATGCTATTAATTTTGCTAAAAAACTTTGGTTAAACCATTGTAATTTACATGGAATAGATGATCCTAATCCTGATAAATTAACCGTAAAACAAAGAATAATAATACACAATATTAATCCATCAACAACAGTTTATCAATTAGTGGAAAAACTTAATGAAGTCATTTTTACAAAACCACAATAAGAACTCAAATCTGGAAATCCTTAAATCCTGATTCTGACAATATGCTATAATCTACCTAATGATTTAGGAATTAATTCAATGCTACAAATCAATAAGAATTATGTTTTAGATCAAAATCAAAAACCAATTGCTGTACAAATCCCTATGACTGAATTTGAACAAATAGAAGAAATTTTAGAAAATTATTAGCAAAACTGATGAAATTTTATCTGGTTCTACCGTTCCCCTTATGATCAAACATCCTTTTAATATATCCAAAACCATTGGTGTTTTTGAAAATATTAAAACCTCAAATCCAATCGGTGTAGGGGTTTCAGGGATATTTTACCGAAAATATCATAAAGGGAGCGGTAGAGCCTTTTATCTAAACATGAAGCTTTAAAATATTTAGAATTACTGAAAAATAACCATGTGGAAAGTTAAATCAACAAAAGCGGAAGATCCCCGACTTCTCCTTTAATGATGTCAATAAGTGATGAATCAATCGTAGAAATCGGGGAGATAATACTTACACTAAAAGTTATTTATGCCTTGTTTGATGCCATTGCCAAGCGTGAGAAACGATATCCTTAATACCTGGATATTGAGGTTGCCAATTCAAGATTTTTCTGGCTTTTTCACTTGTACCAATTAAAGCTGGAGGATCTCCAATCCGGCGATCGCATTCCTGCACTGATATTACCATACCTGTGACATCTTCCGCCGCAGCAATCACTTCTCGAACTGAAAAACCGTTACCATTTCCTAAGTTAAAAACTTCGCTTTCACCACCATTTAATAAATATTCTAACCCCAAAACATGGGCATCTGCTAAATCATTTACATGAATATAATCCCGAATACAAGTACCATCAGGAGTAGGATAATCAGTTCCGAAAATACTAATAGCTTCTCGTTGACCTAATGCTGTTTGTAATACTAAAGGGATTAAATGGGTTTCGGGATGATGATCTTCTCCTAATAATCCTTGGGGGTTAGCACCAGCAGCATTAAAATAGCGGAAACGCACTGATTTAAAATTGTATGCCACATCAAAATCAGTTAATATCCTTTCTACCATTAATTTAGTTGCCCCATAGGGATTAATGGGATTTTGGGGATGATCTTCTGTAATCGGAATAAAATTCGGTACACCATAGGTGGCACAGGTAGAAGAAAAGACAAAATTCTTAATAGAAGCTGCTAACATTGATTCTAATAGTGTCAGCGTTCCTAAAACATTGTTGCGGTAATATTTAGCCGGATCTGTTACAGATTCACCTACATAAGCATAGGCGGAAAAGTGCATAACTGCGGCAAAATTACGACTCTGAAAAAGATTATCTAATAAAAGGCGATCGCTTGTATCCCCTTCGATCAATTCTACCCGCAAAACCTGTTCTACCAAATCCCGATGTCCATACACCAAGTTATCAAGAATTACCACCTCATAACCGGCTTGCTTGAGGGCTAACACCGTATGAGAACCAATATATCCTGCTCCCCCCGTTACCAAAATACTAGGCTTTCCCGCTGACATAGTTTCTCCTTGATGGTTCTTTTATTAATCTAATTTAGCCTAATATTATTTCCTTTTGAACATGAAATTTATTCTTTGTTGTCCAGAAGTTGCATGAGTAGAGATTCTCCACGCTATAAAATTTATTTAGCACACCTTTACATAAAATTGGTATAACTTTAATGATTATAGAAAATAGCCAATTGACAATTTCATCATTTAATATTAAAATGTGGGAAAATAAATAAATTATTAAATAGATATAAAAAATGCAAAATACATCAGAGTTTTATTGTGCTTATTGTGGAGAAGTAAACGTAACTTTTATTGATTTCAGTGCCGGAATGCAACAAAACTATATAGAAGATTGTCAAGTTTGTTGCCGTCCTAATATTTTGTATATCAGGATTGACGAAGACACACTAGATATTGAAATAGATACCGAATATGATGGTTAAATAATTGGGAACAGCCTCACAAAAAATGGCTCAAAAAAGAGAAATATTAGTTAAAACTTTACCCGACTGTAAAAAATGCCTTTAACAATTTCCGCAGCCGTGACATAGAGGGCAACTATTGCCATTAAAATGAGGACAAAACTAAAAGGTAAGGCTTGAAATCCCAACACAGATGCTAAGGGAGTATAGGGAATAATCAACGTAATTAAAGCGATCGCTATTGTTGCACCAAACAGGTATGGACTGGGTTTACTGTGGAAAATAGATTGACGAGTCCGAATTACTAAGACAATCATAGATGCAGAAATAACCGATTCCATAAACCAACCCGTCCTGAATTGTGCTGAGTCGGCGTGTAACAAAAACAGCAACGCCCCAAAAGTAAGATAGTCAAATACAGAACTTAGTAACCCAAACACCAACATAAATTTACTGATAAAATGAATGTCCCATCTTCGCGGTTTGCTAACTAATTCCTGGTCTACTCTGTCAGCAGCAATGGTCATTTCTGGAAAATCGGTGAGGAGATTAGTTAGTAAGATTTGCTTAGGCAATAGAGGCAAAAAAGGCAACATTAGAGACACACCTGCCATGCTGAACATATTTCCAAAATTGGCACTAGTAGCCATAAATACGTATTTTAAGGTATTGGCAAAAGTGGTTCTTCCCGCTTTGATTCCCCCCAATAACACATCCAAATCCTTCTGCATCAAGACAATATCCGCAGCTTCCTTAGCCACATCTACAGCCGTATCAACAGAAATACCCACATCGGCGGCGTAAAGCGCAGAAGCATCATTAATTCCATCCCCCATGTAGCCGACAACATTACCAGCTTTTTTCAAAGCTACAATAATTCGCTCTTTTTGATTTGGTTCTATTTCTGCAAAGATGTTGACCTGATTTACCTGATGTATCAAAGCTGCATCACTGAGTTTTTGGATTTGAGATCCTGTCAACAGCTTAGTTTGTATTAGTCCTACCTGCTGACTAATACTAGCAGCAACTGCGTGACTATCACCGGTGATCATTTTCAAAGTAACGCCCAAATTTGCTAGATCAATAATTGTATTTTTGATGTCAGATTTTGGCGGATCATATAAAGCCAAATAGCCCAAAAAAGTAAAATTAATTTCATCTTTAAGAGTGATATGATTAGTATTTATAATCCGATAGGCAACGCCCAAAGTCCGAAAACCTTGACTACCTAAATCTTCATATTTTTGCTGGATTTGCTGCCGGATTGGTTCAATATCAATTATTTTATCTTCTGCCATTTCTACCGTATTACAGATATCTAAAATATTAGAAATTGCTCCTTTTGTCATCACCAGACAATCATGATCTTTACTCAATAAAATACTCAGACGTTTGCGGTTAAAATCATAGGGAATCTCATCCAATTTTTTATATTTAGAAATATCAAAGGATTTATGATTACGAATTGCTTCATCAATAGGATTAACATAACCTGATTCAGAAATAGCATTTAAATAGGCATAAAACAAAACTCTCTCACTTTCTTTACCATCTACATCCAAAGCCGAACGGATTCGCACCACACCATCAGTTAAAGTCCCTGTTTTATCGGCACATAAAACATTCATACTGCCAAAATTTTCTATTGCAGGTAATCGTTTGACAATCACCTGTTTTTTGACCATTAACTTGGCACCATGAGCTAAATTAATACTAATAATTGCCGGCAATAATTGGGGAGTAAGTCCTACAGCCAAAGCCAAGGAAAACATAAAAGAATCTAACACCGGACGATGGAGATAAATATTCGCGGCAAAAATTAGGATTACTAAAGTTAAAGTTACTTCCAAAAGAAAATAACCAAACTTGCGAATTCCATTCTCAAACTCAGTTTCTGGTGGTCTAAATTTCAATCGTTCCGATACTTTGCCAAATTCCGTTGCTTTGCCCGTATTCACCACCACAGCCTTAGCAGTACCACTTACTACATGAGTCCCCATAAATAGGCTATTTGTGCGTTGTCCTAGTCCAGTTTCCGCAGGTAAAATCGCTGTTTCTTTAGCCACTGGATAAGTTTCCCCAGTCAAAGTAGCTTCATCTACCGATAGGGTTTGTGACTCTAAAACCAAACAATCTCCAGGAATACTATTACCAGCCGACAATAAGACAATATCTCCCGGCATAACCTCATCTACTGGGACATCTTGGGGTTTACCATCTCGGAGGATACTCGCTTTGATTTCCACCAGTTCTAGGAGTTTCTGGACAGCATCAGCAGCACCCCGTTCTTGCCAAAAACCCAGAAATCCACTTGCGAGAACAATTACGAGAATAATGACTGCATCAATAGCATCTTGGAGAAAAATGGAAAGAATTGCTGCTAAAATCAAAATCAGAATAATCGGACTATTAAACTGATTTAATAACAAAGTGAGAGTATGGGATTGCTGTTTTTGCTTGAGGCTATTTGCACCGTACTTACTCAGGCGTTGTTTAGCCTCTTCACTGCTTAAACCTTGTGGGGTTGATTGTACCTGCACAAATATCTGATCGGCAGATAAATTCCAAAAAGTGGATAATTGTGAATTCATTAATTAATATTAGAAATAATTGTAGTTCTGGTTAAACTACAGCCACCAAATTCTAAAAATGTTGGGTAACATGAGCGTCAACCCAACCTACAAATTTTAATTAATGACTACTTAAAAGTATTGCGAACCTCTTCTTTCATTTTATTTGCTGGGTTACGAGATTCACTTTTTATGTCATCAGTTTTTCCACTAGGTAGATAATTAGGGTTGACAATACTATTGTCTATGGCTTTTTCAGTTTTAGCTTCAATCTTTTTGGTTGCTCTTGAGTTGGGTTGCCACTTCGTATCTTTTATATCTTCGACTGCATTACGAACTTTACTTTCAGCTTGCTTGGCTTTACCGATGAATTGGTCTTTTTTATTTCCTGTCACATTACCTAAAGTTTCTTGAACTTTACCTTCAATATTTTTAGTTGTGGCTTCGACTCGATTCATAGTTGTGGCAATTTGAGTCTGAGCGAGACTAACCTCAGATGTAAAAGCTGTGAAAATTCCCAGAAATAGAACTAAACTAATGACGAAAAAAAACTTGCGAAATTGTGAAAATAGATTCATGAAATTTTCCTCATTTATAGGTTGTTAATTAATAAATGTCATCGGTTATAGTTTTGGATTTGGTACGGCTGGAACAATTTTGACTACAACTTTGACGCTTCTTACACCCTTGATTTCTTTAGCAAGAGAATTAATTTTATTTAGTTGTTCTTGATTCTGGACATTTCCAACTACGACAATTGCTCCATCTTTAGCCGCCACAGTTAATTGACTAGAGGGAATATTCGCCTCCAACTTAGAACGAACCTCACTGGCAAGATCACTATTAGCGCGAGTTGCATTCCCTCCAGTGACATTATTGCGTTGTTCACGGGCGCGAATATCTGCGTTGAGTTGATCTCGACGAAGTTGGCTAGTTGCGTCTTTTTGATTGGCTAAAATGGTTTTATCTGTGGGAACTTCACCAGTTTTCTCAGCAGAATCGGGCGCACTGCTGCTGGTTTTGGCTTTATTGTCACAAGCAACTGTTCCCAGAACCAAAATGCTACTGAGGACTAAAAGCGTAATTTTTTTCATATTTCCAATCCCTTTTACACACGCGAGACAACAGGATTAGCAGAACGGCTAATGGTTGGACTATTGTAAACTTCCCATTCCCGCATTCCCTTGTGCTTGAAAATTGTTTCTGCTCTCAGGATTTCCGCCTCTGTGCCATCTACAATTACTAGATAATCCCCATCAACTACATAATCGTGGTAGATTTGCGCCCGATGTTCAGGAATTCCTAAACCTACTAAACTACCAATTAAACCACCAACTGCTGCTCCGATAGCTCCACCTGCTAGAGTTGTAGCGATCGCTGTAGCTGCTGCTCCTGCTAACATAACTGGACCAATCCCCGGAATTGCTAGAGTTCCCAACCCAATTAGTAACCCTGTCAACCCCCCAACCGCTCCTCCTGCCTCGACTCCAGTTTTCGCACCTTCCTCTACACGAGTGGTTTCATGAGTGGTTTCATGGCCGATTTCACGGGTTTCTGTTGGTTCTTGAACTCGTGTTTCACCAATTTGGTATCGCTGATTGAGATCTTCATCATGTTTAGCAATCACAGATACCTGATTCATGTCAAATCCGTTATCTCGCAGTTCATTTAGAGCATCTTCTACTTCTTCGTGACTAGAAAATACTCCCACTGCTCGTTTATTATTAATCAAGGTCATTTTTTTATCCTTTCACAAGGGAAAAAGTGGCAGGCAACAAGGTAATTAAGAATTAGTTTGTAAGATCAAAAGTCTTATTTCCCTGCCCCTGCCTGGTTAATCTATTCGACAATTTCTCTGGCTTGATCCTTCACATCTTCAACTGCGTGGCGAACTTTGGCTTCTGCTTGTTTTGCCTTGCCTTCTGCTTGAGTTTTTGGATCTCCTGTTAAATCGCCTACGGCTTCTTGAACCTTACCTTCAATGTTTTTGGCGGTTGCCTTAGCTTTATCTTTCATACTCATAATCTGCTCCTAATGGAAAATTTACTAACGCGAAATCTGGGTTTTATCTTCTTTCCACATTCGGATGTTCTTGGGTGTTAACATCCAATTCTTCTCGACGCAGAGTTTCTTCTGCTTCAATGGTTTCGTGATCTACAACTTTATTAACTCTGACTTCTTCTCGTAAGAAAGCTTCTTTATGAATGTCCGCAGTTTCTTCATAAAGTTCTATTCGACTCACTTCTGTCGTCCCAAAGCTATCGCTACCTAAAGCCACCGTTTCTCCCGCAGTTGTAGGAGTGACTCGTTCAATGACAATTCTTTCTTTATCTATGGGAACTGAAACCCGCGCTTTTTCTGTTTCTGTATGTTTCCCAACAATCACTTCTCCCGTTTTGGCGCGGACTTTGTTGGCAATTAATCGTTCTTGATATAGTTTGAAAGTTTGATGATCCTGATCATTCAAAGCATATAGAGCCGGATCTGCTTTATAGTCATAGGCAGCACTGCCGTTACCGGACTTTCTCGGTGGGGCTATGGGAGGGGCTACCATAGTAGCTCCCGCAGGTCGAGAACTGGCTGTATCTACAGAACCGGAACTTTCTAAGAATGCTTCGGAACGATACACTCCTCTGACTTGTTCTTCATAGTTATAATCAATTTCTTTGTGTTCGTTAAATTCGGGTAAATTCTCTGCTTGTTGTTTGGTCATTCCCACTGTATAAATCCGTTCGGATGTATGATCAATGCGCGAACGACCAACTGGCAATAAAACTTTTTTCCCAAAAATCCACAAACCTAAATCAACAACAAAATAGCGAAAATGTCCTTGGTCATCTACTAAAATATCGCTGACTGTGCCAATTTTTTCATCTGCGGTTGCATAGACACCCATACCTTTGATGTCTTTGCCTTCAAAACTTTCTCGATAATTCGGATCAAATTCTTTAATTTTCAAAAGAGGCATACTATTTCCATCTCCACTTTTTACGCATGTGGAACAGGTTGATAATTTTGCTCCTGTTCCAGTTTCACCATCAGTTGATGTCATCAAATACCAATTATTCTCAACATTAGAACCTGGTACAATTGGGTTATTAGTTTTTCTGCTCTGTTAGTTCTAATATGTATACATTAGTTATTTTTATGATTAAGACCGTCCATCAAAGGGTTGATTATGCTTGTATGTCAATAGACAGAGATTCTCAACCAAGTAAATGTGCAGGAAAGTTCAGATCCCCGACTTCTTGGAGAAGTCGGGGATCTAGGTGGGTTTAAAAGTGTATAAATTCGTTTATAGCCAAATAATCTAAAAATTTCTCTTGGGGAAAATCGCAAATAATACACTCGGTGTCAAAAAATTGCACTAAAATCACTACGGCGGTAATCTTTGGGTGTGAGGTTTGAGGTATTTTTAAGTCAGCTTGACGATAAAATCAATCCACTTCCTGCGGTCTTTAGGCTTACTGCGCTAAAAAATTAGAGAGTTAATTTATGTTTCAGTTGTTAAGCCGGGTTTTGCTATGGCTCTTAATTGGTGTTGTAGCCTTTTCTTTGTTTCAAAGATTCTATCCATCAGTAACTTTTGTCGGCAGATTTGTTTTAGGGTTAGTCATTGTTGTTTTAGCTTTAGCATTTCTCAATCCCAATGAACCAGCATTGGCTTCATTGTGGCGATTTATCTCCTTCCCGCTCAAGCCTTTGGGCGCTTCGGTTTTAATGTTGTTTCTAGCTGCTCAAAAAATCAAAGGCGGTGGCATTGATAAACCGGGCGGTTTTTTATTAGGATGGGCTTTGACGGTTTTGCTTTTGTCCAGCACGCCAGCGATCGCTTACTTCCTCGTCAGATCACCAGTTGCCACAGTTGAGGGGACGAACATAAATCACCAAACTTCCCCATCCGCCCTAGTCGCCTTTGGTTCAGCAAATCCTAATTTCACAATCTCAGATATTCAGCAAAATATCATCCCACCAATGGTAGAGATAAATTCTCCAACTATAGCCTTCAATAGTCTGACTGCGAATATCCCTTCCTATCTCCTCCAAAATCCTCAAGCAATCAGCACCCGTGGGTTACGGGTAGAAGACTTTGTTCCTAATGCAGAAACACTGCAACTTACTACCCAAGTATGGGAAAGTTATCTCAATCAGATTTATGTTTTCTTACGTGGCCGGACGTAGAAGAGGCAGGGGACAGGGAAGAGGGAGCAGGGGGATAAATTTTCGTTCTTCTTCCTGACTCCTGACTCAATGACTGCTCCTGTAATCTCAAAAAGTTAGATAATTGTTGGCATGGCCAAATCACACAGACTTGATAAAATCGCTGCTTATTTACGCCCCCATTGGCGCGAAACCGTTTTCGGTATTATTGCTTTATTAGTTGTCAATGGGCTGGGTGTATATATTCCTTTGTTAATTCGTTCAGGGGTAGATACTCTATCTAAGAGTTTTAGTTTTCGCCAAATCATCCATTATGTAGTCCTTATCGCCCTACTTAGTTCCGCTATGTGGATGATGCGAATGGCTTCTCGGATTTGGATCTTTGGTGTGGGAAGACAGGTAGAATTTGACCTCAAACAGCGGATTTTTCAACATTTACTGCAATTAGAACCTGCTTATTTTACAGTTAATACTCCTGGGGATTTAATTAGTCGCGCTACCAGTGATGTAGATAATATTCGACGGTTGGTAGGTTTTGCTGTATTAAGTTTGGCAAATACTTTTTTTGCCTATACTCTGACATTACCAGTGATGTTGTCTCTGAGTGCGGAACTGACATTGGCATCATTAGCAGTGTACCCGTTCATGTTCCTGATGGTGCATTTTTTTAGCGATCGCTTGCGTAATGAACAAACCGCCGTCCAAGAACAACTTGCAGAAATCAGTGAACTGGTACGGGAAGATATGAGCGGTATGGCACTGATTAAAATCTACGCCCAAGAAGACAATGAGCGTCAAGCATTTAGTCAGAAAAATGAACAGCTATTAACCGCTAACCTCAAACTAGCTAAAACGCGCAACACCCTATTTCCGCTCATTGGTGGGTTAGCAAGTCTCAGTTCTTTGATTATTATTTGGTTAGGTACAGCCAGAATATCCTCTGGAACTCTTGCCATTGGTGATTTTCTGGCTTTGCTAATTTATGTGGAGCGATTAATTTTCCCTACCGCTTTATTAGGATTCACCATTACTGCTTACCAACGGGGTGAAGTCAGTATTGATCGTTTAGAAACTATTCTCAGTGTGACTCCCAAAATTCAAGACACACCAGATAGTATTCATCTGGAGGTTAACAAACTCAAAGGGGAACTGACAGCAGTAAACTTTAGTTACAGCTACCCTGGCGTAAATACCCCAGTTCTAGAACATCTTAATTTTAGGATTGCTCCTGGGGAAGTAGTCGCTATTGTCGGTCCGGTTGGTTCAGGAAAATCAACCTTAGCGAATGCTTTCCCCAGATTATTGGATATTCAGCCAGGACAGTTGTTTTTAGATGGGTTGGATGTGACAAAACTAGCTGTGAGTGATTTACGTGGTGCGATCGCCTACGTACCACAAGATAGCTTTTTATTCAGTACCACCGTCAAAAATAATATCCGTTATGGTGATCCCGTCTCCGCCGCAGAAGACGTAGTTTACGCCGCCAAAATGGCGCAAATTGACGCAGAAATTCAGAATTTCCCCCAACAGTATGAAACCCTAGTGGGTGAGCGAGGAATTACCCTTTCTGGTGGACAAAGACAACGCACAGCTTTAGCAAGAGCAATGTTAATTGATGCCCCCATCTTGCTGTTGGATGATGCCCTATCCAGTGTAGACAATCAAACTGCTACACAAATCCTCACCAATCTGGCTACAGGGACAAAAAGAAAAACCGTAATTTTCATTACCCACCAACTTTCTGCTGCTGCCACATCTGACCGAATTTTGGTCATGGAACAGGGGAAAATCGTCCAGACTGGTCATCACTCAGAACTGGTAGAACAGCCTGGACTTTATCAAAATTTGTGGCATCAACACCAAGTAAAAGAACTATTACATTGAACCAAAATGGATTAATTTTTTTCAGAGGGAACAGGGAACGGGCAACTTTCTAACAGGAAAAACTCATGTTTAAAAACATGAGATTGAAATAATGACACTGTTTTTTCGGGCTACGCATCTTTTAAAAACATCTTTTTTTGACAGAAGCTTTAAACTGGTGCAACTAAAGTTTCTTATCTGTTCCCTGTTCCCTGTTCCCTTCTTTTGTAATTTAACGTAGGAACTAGGGAATAGGGATTAGCACCGCTTGGCGGAAGTCAAAAGTCAAAAGTCAAAACTAAGAGGAATGATGACAAATTACTTTATTTATTAATAATGCTGATTATGAAACTATGGAATGAATATTTAGGAATATTACTGTGATGATTTCTTCTCAAAATTGGAGCAGGCCAGAAATGATTGCAACTGGAATAGAAACAAGAATCAGTCGTCTAGAATCTATTGTTGAACAGATTGGAGACGCTGTACTCTCGACAACTGAGACAATTGAACGTCTTGCTCACAGAGTAGATGCTCTGAGTATACAAATAGAGGCTCAAGGAAAACAAGTACAGCAGCAAGGATATCAGATTTTTGCTTTATGTGACGCTGTTCAAAGTTTGGCTGATTCTCAGAAGGATTCTATGGAACAAATCACTCAATTGTCACAAACCTTAGATAGGCTTGTATCCTTGTTGCAAGATGAATAATTATAGGAGGAGTCAGAAGTATTACCATCACATCTAAATGACGACAAACTAGGAAGAGAATTAGACAAGAATTAGCTAAATTCGATGATGGTATTAGAAATCAAGTCAATAAAATCACAAATAAACCGACAATGAGGTGGGTATTTCGGATGTTTCCGGCTGTACATTTGGTAATCATAAATGGACAAAAACAAATAGTCCTTAATCCTTCTTCAGGAATGTTTAATCCATATTCTTCTATAAAAAACCCATAAAAAAAGGTGGGTTAACAATAAAGTCACCCACCAAATAAATTACCGATATTGTAGAAATCCCTAATTAACCAACATTAGTTAATAACAACTCACGGGTTTCCGATTTTCTGACCTTTACCTGGCCATCATCATCTACATCCACAATAGCCTTATCTCCATCTGCAATTTCCCCAGATAAGATCGCTTCAACCAGAGAATCTTCCAACAGACGCACAATAGCGCGGCGTAATGGTCTAGCACCGTAGCTAGGATCATAGCCTTCTTGGACAACCTTCTCTTTAAAAGCTTCCGTCACTTCTAAAGTCATGTCCTTATCTTTGAGACGACTACCAACATCACGCAGCATGATTTCAGCAATTTGCTTGACTTCATCTTTGTTGAGTTGAGTGAAGACGATAATATCATCAACACGGTTGAGAAATTCGGGACGGAAATATGCTTTGAGTTCTTCGTTAACCAAGTTACGAATCCGATGATAACTAGCTTCTGCTGCATTATCAAACTCAAACCCTAAGCTACTACCACCTTTTTCAATTACCTTAGAACCAATATTAGAAGTCAAGATAATTAATGTATTCTTGAAGTCTACTTTCCGACCTTTCGCATCCGTGAGATGACCGTCATCCAAGATTTGCAGCAGCATATTGAATACATCGGGATGCGCTTTTTCGATTTCGTCGAATAGCAATACTGTGTAAGGTTTGCGCCGTACAGCTTCCGTTAATTGTCCGCCTTCATCGTATCCTACATAACCAGGAGGTGAACCAATCAACTTGGAAACGTTGTGGCTTTCCATGTATTCGGACATATCTAAACGTACCATTGCTTCTTCATCCCCGAAGAAGTAAGAAGCTAAAGCTTTAGCTAATTCGGTTTTCCCGACACCAGTCGGACCAGAAAAGATAAAACTAGCAATGGGACGATTAGGACTCTTTAAGCCGACACGGGCGCGACGAATAGCGCGAGAAACCGATGTAACTGCTTGTTCTTGTCCGATCAATCTTGTATGTAAAGTGTCTTCAAGATGTAAAAGTAATTCAGACTCAGATTCAGTCAGTTTATTAACGGGAACACCAGTCCAAGAAGCGACAATTTGAGCAATGTCTTCTTCGTTGACAAGGGGAGCGTTGACAGTTTCCTGATTTTCTTCTAAATCAAGTCTGGTTTGTAGTTCTAATTCTTGTATCCGCAAATTACCAGCTTTGCTAAAATCTTGAACTCTAATGGCTTCCGATTTGGCTTTGGTAGCGGTGGTTAATTCCCGTTTAAGTTCTTTGTTATTCGCAATGTGCGAGTGACGTAAACGCACGCGAGAACCAGCTTCATCAATCAAGTCAATGGCTTTGTCGGGTAGAAAGCGATCGCTAATATAACGATCTGCCAATTCAGCCGCCGCAACTACTGCTTCATCAGTAATATTGACTCTATGATGCTGTTCATAAGCACCGCGTAAACCATAGAGAATATCAATAGTTTCGGCTACCGATGGTTCTCCCACCAAAATTGGCTGGAAACGCCGCTCTAGAGCCGCATCACGCTCGATGTGCTGACGATATTCATCTAAGGTAGTAGCACCAATGCACTGGAGTTCACCCCGTGCTAAAGCCGGTTTCAGGATATTAGCTGCATCCAAACCGCCTTCTGTGCCACCTGCACCCACTAAGGTATGAATTTCATCAATCACTAAGATGATGTTCCCGGCGGTGCGGACTTCCTCCATGATTTTCTTGAGGCGTTCCTCAAAATCACCCCGGAAACGAGTTCCCGCTACCACAGACCCCATATCCAAACTAATTACTTGTTTATCAAGTAAAATTTCGGGGACATCTTGATTGATAATACGTTGCGCTAAACCTTCAGCGATCGCTGTTTTACCAACCCCTGGTTCTCCAATTAAAACCGGGTTATTTTTGGTTCTCCGACCGAGAATTTGCACAGTTCTTTCAATTTCCTTCTGGCGACCAACTACCGGGTCTAGCCTGCCATCCTGAGCCAGTTTGGTGAGATTTCTGCCAAACGCCTCTATGGATAAATTTTGATTGCGCTGAGAATTACTTCTACCACCAGTGACAACCGCCGTATCTTCACCCAATCGGCTCATAACGGCGGAACGGATAACTGGTAAATCCACTCCTAGATTTTGTAATACTTTGGCGGCGACTCCTTCACCAGCCTCAGTTAAACCTAATAATAAGTGTTCAGTGTTTATGTAATTATGTCCAAGACCGTGAGCTTCTCGGAAAGATTGCTCAAACAGGCTTTTTACTTTCGGGGTAAAAGGAATTTCCGGTGGGACAAACCCAGAACCCCGGCCAATTATTTTTTCTACTTCCCGACGGGCTTCTTTCAGGGTAACACCCAACTCAGCCAGCACCTTAGCAGCAACACCTGTTCCTTCTCCCATTAGACCCAGGAGAATTTGTTCTGTTCCTACAAAGTTGTGTCCCAGTCGTCGTGCTTCCTCCTGGGCTAACATAATTACCCTAATGGCTTCGGAAGTGAAGTGTTCAAACATAGCGGGTTCTTTCCCTCGTGCTGCTTGGACTTTGGGTGAGATATTATTTCACCCTCATCTAAAGTTTCTTGTATTTTCTTAAAGATAATGTATCTTTATTTTAAGCTGAATGGCAGTAGTGAGAGCCGTAAGTGACAAGGCGTAGTTGCCGTCATTCACTAGATAATGGTAGATAATTAGCAATGGTCGAGATTTTTCATCTTGAGTTGTTGATGGATTGCTAACTTCGTACAGGTATTAATTGTGACAGAAATTTCCGGCGGTAAAGACCAACAACATCCACTCTACAACCGCGATCGCCCCCTTATTGATATTTTACTCGCTCAAGACGCAACCGATTACAATTTATCAGAATTGGCTAGACTAAAAATTCGCTATCAAGGTTTTCCGGGAGCGCGGGACATCCAAAGCAACTTAGATAAAGTTTTGCAACGCTGGGGTTTAACGGAAACTGAACTATTTGCAAAAACCCGTCAAATCCATGATATCGGCGGAATTTACAAAAGTCAGGGCAAAAAAGACGAGCAGGATTGGAATTAGGGAATAGGAGTTCAGGAGTCAGGAGTCAGGAGTCAGGAGGAAAAAAGAATAAAGAAGGAAGTTTCTCCCCCACTTCCCCCACTTCCCCCACTTCCCCCACTTCCCCCACTTCCCCCACTTCCCCTACTCCCTGTCCCCTGTCCCCTGTTCTCGATAATCTCGGAGTTGTTGGAGGAGTTGTTCTTGGGATGAATTGAGTGGTTCGGAGATAGGTTGGGTGGTTATTTCTACTTTCTCCAGGGTTTTGGGTGGGGGAGTAATTACTAAGTTTCGACTTTGCTCAACTACCGATACTTGTTTTTCGGGAACGGGTGCGGTAATTACTACCTTTGGGCGATTAGCATCAGCTTTGAGAGAATCTAGAGTTACAGCTACCTTGGTTTTTTCCTGGATGTCTTTGCTAGAAGAAACTAATTTACTCAGACCATTTACCAATCGCAGCATATTTTGACGGAACTTAGGATCGCCTGTTAATTCATCTAAATCAGCGGTAATTTTTTGGGTATTTTCAAATGTTGCTCTAGCTGCATCTAAAGTTTGTTGCAGTAAAACAATGTTTTTTGGATCATTTAAAGTTTTAGAAGCATCTTTTAAATTCGCAGAAGCTTCGGCTGCATTTGCAGATAGGGTTTCTAGGTTATTTAATAATTTTCCTTGGGTTAAGCGGTTAATCGCCGGTGATAAACTGGTAATTGTTTGCCTAAGTTGGTTACTGGTTTCCGTCATACTATTCAAAGTACCAACTAAAGAAGAACGATTAGTAGTGATGAGATTATCTAAATTTGTTAGTAAGCGACTTGCTTGTTTGGCTGTTGTACTAAAGTCTTTAGATGTTTCGCCTAATTGATTCGCTGTTTTGGTTGTGGTTGCAGTTAATTGGACTGTCGAACGTTGTAATGTAGCTGCTGTATCTGAAAATACACCTATTTGTCCTTTGAAGGTTTTGCTCAAACCTTGCAAATCCTTGGTCAAATCAGCGATATTAGCAGCAGCATTAGCCGAGGTTTCTAACGTACGATTCACATTTTTATAGAACTTTTCACTACTGTACTGAGCCGCAAAAATAGTTGATTGTCGCATCAGTTCATCAACACTGATGCCAATTTCACCTTTTAAGCGAGAACCATTACAAATAATTAGGCTGGAATTACAGTCTTTATCTAGGGGTTTAGCGGTTACCTTCCCAGGTAAATCTCCTTTTGGTGTAATGTCAATAATATTTTCGCTTATTAATCCACTTTGATTGGCTTCAATGATCGAATTACTGGGAATTATTAAATCAGGGGAGTTAATTTGAATTTCGACATCAATCGCATTTGAGCCGGGTTTAACATTGGTGATAGTCCCCACTTTCACACCCCGAAAACGCACTGCTGAACCCTTTTGCATTCCCCCCGCGTTAGCAAATTCGATGGTTGCTTGATAAGAAGTTTGGCCGGGGGAGATTCTATTCAACCACAGTAAAATTACTCCAAATGCGCCTAACCCTAGCAGGAGCAACAATCCTACAGAACCTTCTCTCCATGTACGTGCAGATGTGAAGCTGCTAATTAGACCTCGCATTTATTCCTCCACTGATAGCGTTAAACTCAGCAATTTTATTTGATTTGGTACTTAACCAGCTACTTGAATGGGTCCATGTACACTTCCACTCATAAATTGTCTAATTAAGGGATTTTCTGTGTGATCTAAGGCAACTACTGTACCTTGCCATTGCACTTTTCCTTGATAAAGAAAGACTATTTGATCCGATGTCCGCCGAATTGTACTATCTTGGTGAGTCACAATGGAGTAGGTACTACAGACTCCTTGTGTATGTTGTAAGTCACGGATTAAGTCCTCAATTACCGTTGAGGCAATGGGATCTAATCCGGCTGTAGGTTCATCGTATAATAAAACCTCTGGACTATCTGTAGGACGTTGAGGATTGGACATAATAGCACGGGCAAAACTGACTCTTTTTCGCATTCCTCCAGAAAGTTCTGACGGGTAAAGGTGACTAATATCTGCTAGTCCTACCAATTCTAGTTTTTGATTGACTAATTCCCGAATATGCGATCGCTTTAATCGAGAATGTTGATAAAGTAGAAATCCAATGTTCTCTTCGACTGTCAAGGAGTCGAATAAGGCCGCTTGCTGAAATACCATCCCAATCCCCACAGGGTCAGCAGCATCTTCTATTAAACCTTTTCGTTGTACTCCTTGAATATAAATTTCTCCCTCATCGGGTTTTAATAATCCGGCTATAATCCGCAAAACAGTTGATTTACCAGTACCAGAAGGGCCAATAATCCCTAGTGCTTGTCCTCGGTATATCTTTAAATCAACATTATCTAAAACTTTGTTATTGCCAAAAGTCTTAGAAATACCTCTTAATTCAATTAATGGTTCTAATGTTTCTATCATTGCTGGTTGGTAATTGATTAAATTCTCACCTGTCACTTAATCACCTGTCACCTATAATATTTTGTAAATAAAGCCAATTTTCAATTTTACTCAAGCTTATGTCTCCTTATCCTAGTTTAGTAACTGTTTCCGCACTTATATTATATTTTGTAGTCACAATTAATGTTGGTATAGCTAGAGCTAAATATCAAGTCCCCGTACCGCAAACTACAGGAAACCTCGATTTTGAAAGAGTGCTAAGGGTACAACAAAATACCTTGGAACAACTAGCTTTATTTATTCCGGCTTTATGGTTGTTTTCTATTTACGTTAGTCCTATTTGGGGTTCTGCTCTCGGTGCAGCTTGGATAGTAGGAAGAATTGCTTATGCTTGGGGATATTATCAAGCTGCTGAAAAACGCGGTCCTGGTTTTGCAATTAGTTCTCTCAGCGGTATGGTGCTAATTCTTGGTTCGCTGGTGGGGATTATTTTATCTATGGTGAAATAATTTTTGTTTCGCGCAAAGATACAAAGGAGCAAAGACGCAAAGGAAGAGGGCGGATTGACTTCCGCCCATATTGGTTATATATATGTACTTGATTTACTCAACTAAATCGGGGAAGACTTCTTGTACCGCAGGATGTACAAGCCGATGATTTTGGACGTTTAAACCTTTTGCTAAGGCTGGGTTAATGTCTAAGGCTTTAAGTCCCAGGTTTGCTAACTGGACAGTATAAGGTAAGGTGCTGTTGTTGAGGGCTTGTGTGGATGTCCAAGGAACTGCTCCTGGCATATTAGGAACGCCATAATGCACTACTCCCTCATCAATGTATACTGGTTTGGTGTGAGATGTGGGGTGTAATGTTTCCACGCAACCACCTTGGTCTACAGCGACATCTACAATCACTGAACCAGGACGCATTTGTTTAACTAATTCACGAGATACTAGAATGGGGGCTTTTTTACCAGGAATTAAAACTGCACCAATCAGTAAATCTGCATCTTTAACTGCGGCTTCAATATGGGCGGAATTGCTGTAAAGTAGTTCTACTCTCGAACCAAAGAGGGTTTCTAGGTAAGATAGGCGTTCCACGTTGACATCTAATATTTGCACCATTGCACCCATACCAACGGCGATTTTTGCGGCTTCTGTACCGACTACACCACCACCTAAAATCACGACTTTACCGGCTTTGACTCCGGGGATACCTCCTAAAAGTACGCCTCTTCCTCCTTGTTGACTTTCTAGGAATCTTGCGCCAAATTGTACGGCTAACCGACCAGCAACAATACTCATGGGGGTGAGTAAGGGGAGTTTATTTGCTCCTGGTTGTTCTACGGTTTCATAAGCGATCGCACAAGTGCCACAATCAATTAAATGTTCTGTTAGTTGACGATTTGCAGCTAAATGTAAATAAGTAAATAACAATTGTCCTTTCTGCAAAAATTTATACTCGCTTACTAAAGGCTCTTTTACCTTAACAACTAACTCCCGATTCCAAGCAGCATCGGCTTTATCTACAATTTCTGCTCCAGCATTACGGTAGTCTTCATCAGTAAATCCCGCAGCCGTACCAGCTTTACTTTCTACAAAAATATTATTACCATTTTCTCGTAATACCCGAACACTGGAAGGACTTAAACCTACCCGAAATTCTTGATCTTTAGTTTCCTTGGGAACACCAATTTCCATTGATAACCTCTTATATTTTATTGTTTCACTTTAGCGTGCCAGTACCTAGCTGATTATTTCCGTATTCAGTAATTCAAAATCCAAAATTTTTTAGTCTCCCTCACGCTACACCTTGACTAATTCGCCAGGTTTCTTACAATAGATAAAGAATAATTAAAAATTGTTAAGTACCGACGACCATCCCCGACAATTTACTTGAAAAATCCCTGTAAATTTTTGTTTGCCAATTATCAAGAAAGGAATCACTGATTATGACACAACAACAACCAACTATTACCCCTAAATTAGAACAACCTAAGTTTGGTTTTAATGAATATGCCGAGCGTTTAAATGGCAGAGCGGCTATGATTGGCTTTGTTTTAATGGTGATAATCGAATATGCTACCAATCAAGGTGTAATTGCATGGCTCGGTTTGAAGTAGACTTCTAATCTGGCGTTACTGATAACTTGCGTGGCATAGTTTAATAAAGCATGAATTTAGGTGTAGAGATGTTCCATGGAATGTCTCTACATTAGTTTTCAGTTGATTTTTGTCCTCACAGTCTGTTTCGCTAAATTAATTTCGTGCGTCAGTCCTAGTAGTCTGTCAATCCAAAAATGACGGGTAAAGGCAAGCAGGGGGAGAAGAGGGGCAGGGGAGTAGGGGAGGGAAAAACAGAAGTTTTTTCCGATCATTACCCGTCAAAATAAATTTGACGAACTACTAGTACAATGGAAATAATTGTGATGATCCTCAAAGCAATTACTTCTAGGGTGTTAATTACCGTACTCCCTTTTTCGGCAAAGGAAATTACAATTATTTGTGCTATTATTTGCCTCTAATCAAATAGACAAATTGTAGTTAGGATATTCTGAGTAAGTTTATACAAAAACTCTAAGTGGAACTAAGTAAGCTGTGATGAATGCTGTATTACCTCGTTTTTTAAAGTCAGCCTACCGCAAAGAACCTATCATTAGCGCATTGATAACAGCGGGAACAATAGATGCTCTCATTGGTGGTTTGGATGATAGTTGGTCACTTTTCATCTTTGGTTTAGGAACAGTTGGAATAGCTCTCGTCTTTAAATTATGGCGAATGCAGCAACGTCCGGCTTTACCAGAAGAGCCTGTTGCTCAATATTATTTACCTCCTCAGTCTTCGGCTGATGCTTTACCTGTATTAAAGGTTTCCAAGAAGAAATCCCGTCAGTAATTACCGAAGCTGTCAGCGGTAAAACGCTTGAGGTGCAAAGCTTTATGATGAAAATTTGTACCTCATTTGCCCAAAATATGCTATATTTGGAAACTTTGGAAAGATTCAGGACTACTGGTTATATGTGGTCTTTGTCAGAAATTTACACTATTCAAAATCAAGTAAAATTCAATTAGTAACTATTACTAAATAGAACGATGAAACTACAAACTACTACCCAAGAAATCAAAGTAGTTACAGCTTACTATACTCCAGAAGAATATTTAGAATTAGAGGAAAAAGCTGATTATAAGAATGAATATCGAGATGGAGAAATTATATCTATGACTGGTGGAACAACAAATCATAATAAACTGGCGTTAAATTTAGCAACTGGCTTGAATGTGGCGTTAAATGATTTAGACTATGAAATTTATATTGGTGATGTGAAATTGTGGATACCACGCTATCGGGAATTTACTTATCCTGATGTGATGGTAATTGAAGGTCAACCTGTTTATTACAGCACAAATACCACAATAGTTACAAGATAGCCCGGAAAGTTTGAAAGCCCCTGAGAAACAGGAACGAAGTTCCGTCTTTCGTGCTTTAGACAGGGGATGAAAAACGGCAC
>NZ_LJOQ01000096.1:68764-82697 GCF_001672255.1 Anabaena sp. AL09 | reverse complement strand
AAGGTGTTATGACCTAGATAACGTTTACTCATGTTTTGAGTGGTTTGGTTCACATAAACTACAGATTACTCCGTTTATTTATGCTCTCTTAAATAATCAACCTGTGACAAGTGAACAAAAACCTAGTATTGGTTGCAATATCAAATGGAAATCAGGTAATGAACCTAATTATTAGTCATTGGTAATTGGTAATTGGTAATTGGTAATTGGTAATTGGTAAAACTCTTACCTGCCCCCTCCCCTACCCCTACCTCCCCTACCTCCCCTACCCCTGTCACCTGTCACCTGTCACCTGTTCCCTTTAATGCTGAATTTCCAAATTGAGAATATAACGCCCTAATTGGATTTTTCCTGTCCATAATTCGTATTCTAAACGGAGATTCTCTGGAAAAGGATGCCCGCTAAGAGTAAAACTTTTGGTAAAATTACGCAAACGGATAGGTTGATGGGGTTGTAATGATTCATTTGGCAACCAAAAACGACTAATGCCATAAACACCTAATTCCCAAAAGTGACGGTAACTGACTTGTGCATTACCTTGCATTGTCATAATTAACCGCCGAGATGAAATTTCCAGCCATAAAATTCTGGGACTGCTAGGAGGAGAAAAATTGTTTTTAGTTGGGTAAATTGTATCTTCTGGATTTAAATAACTGCCTACTTCACAACTAATCAGAGGTGGTGCAGTTAATAGTAAATGAAATTTATCTGTATCCTTTTGGATTAAAGTTCCAGCAGTGTCAACCACAGACCAAATCGGTAAGTCCGTGGAAATCATTGATAAACATACGGGTTTGCGGTGGTGAGTTAGCATGAGAGTGTGAGGGGTTGCAAATAAAGAATAAAAGTTGAGCGATTTTCTAAATTGCTGATTCTGCCTACTATTTAACGTTACGGCTGAAGTTTTTGGTGGTTGGAAGCAACAAAAAACAAGACATTCAAGCAAGATGTCTAATAAACAGTAAAACCTGCTTCATCGTTAGCAAATATTTTGATTTGTTAATCTAAACCATTCAATATGGTATTACCTGTCACCTGCTATCTACCAGAAGAAAGATTATAGTTGCCAAAAAGCGGTAGGATACTAAATTGGAAGTGAATAGTGATAAACAAGTCGCTGTTTAGCTTTTATTCTATTCAAAAGTCATTGTATCCTAATGTCAGCTATTGTTATTACTTTAGAAACTCAAGCAAATTCTTCTGATCACTTAATTATTCAGCGCCCTGCCTCTGGATTGTCTTTGCAGGGACGTATCCGAGTCCCTGGAGATAAGTCTATTTCTCATCGCGCTTTGATGTTGGGTGCAATTGCTGAAGGTGAAACTCAAATTCAAGGACTGCTGTTAGGTGAAGACCCCCGTAGCACTGCGGCTTGTTTTCGGGCTTTAGGTGCGGAAATTTCCGACTTAAACACAGAATTAGTCAAAGTCAAAGGCATCGGTTTAGGCAATTTTCAAGAGCCTATAAACGTCTTGGATGCGGGTAATTCTGGAACAACGATGCGGTTGATGTTGGGCTTGTTAGCATCCCATCCAGGGCGATTTTTCACGGTGACAGGTGATAGTTCTTTGCGATCGCGTCCCATGTCTCGTGTTGTCAAGCCTTTGCAACAAATGGGGGCGCAAATTTGGGGACGCAAAGGCAACACTTTAGCACCTCTAGCCATTCAAGGACAGGCTCTAAAACCCATTCATTATCATTCTCCCATGGCTTCGGCGCAAGTTAAATCCTGTATCCTCCTCGCGGGTTTAAACACCCAAGGACAAACCACCGTTACTGAACCCGCTTTATCACGGGATCACAGTGAACGAATGTTAAGGGCTTATGGCGCAGAATTAAGTATAGATCCAGACCGCAACAGTGTCACAATTACTGGTGGGGCGAAACTCTACGGACAAACTGTAATTGTCCCTGGTGATATCAGTTCAGCGGCTTTTTGGTTAGTTGCGGGGGCGATCGTTCCTGGTTCAGATTTGGTAGTGGAAAATGTCGGTGTGAATCCTACCCGCACGGGGATTTTAGAAGCATTGGCACTCATGGGGGCAGATATTCAACTAGAGAATCAACGGGAAGTAGCGGGAGAACCTGTGGCTGATATCCGTGTCCGTTCCGGTGGTTTAAAAAGCTGTACCATCGCTGGTGATATCATTCCCAGGTTAATTGATGAAATTCCCATTTTGGCAGTTGCAGCGGCTTTTGCTGAGGGGACAACCATTATTCGGGATGCGGAGGAGTTAAGAGTCAAAGAGAGCGATCGCATTACCGTGATGGCACAACAACTCAATAAAATGGGGGCAAAAATCACCGAACTACCCGACGGGATGGAAATCACCGGCGGTACTCCCTTAGTCGGTGCGGAAGTAGATAGCCATACAGATCATCGCATTGCCATGAGTTTAGCGATCGCAGCCCTTAACGCTACTGGTACAACCACCATTCACCGCGCTGAAGCTGCTGCTATTTCTTATCCCAACTTCACAATCACATTACGGGAAATTTGTCAATAGTTTTTAGGGACAGGGTAAAGGGGGATAGATTGGCAAAAGGAGAAATTAAGTAGTAAATTTAAAAATGAATGAAGTATTTAACACTAAAACAAAAACAATATTTAGCAGAAATAGCTAACAGTTATGCTAATTTACAATGTGTTCAATGTGCTGTAGCTATAAAAAACTATTTACAACTGGTAGGAATCCAAGGCAAACTAATTACAATTAATACACAAGCTGATTTAGATTATCGTAATTGTTTTCTTTATGATGATAGTATTGGAGGTGATGCCATTTCAGAAACAGGATATCATGAAGGAGTTATGGTTATAATAGATGGGATAGAAATTGTTTTTGACAATCATCATCCTCAAGGAGTAGCAAAGGTAGAATGGTTAGCTAATTTTCAATTTTTTGGTAAAATTCATTTAGGACAAGAGTTAATAGTCATTGAAGAAAACTTTTAATCAATATTCAGGAGAAAATTATGCTAGATATAACTATCGCTAATGGTAATAAAAATAGTCAAGAATATCTCTATGAGTTATTAACTAGAATTAAACAACGCCCAGGAATGTATTTAGGAAAAGTATCTATAACTCGGTTAAAAATGTTATTGATGGGTTACAGTATGTCCAGAGGTGAGTTAGGGTTACAACTAACACAACAAGAAAAACAATTTGCTCAATTTCAGAAATGGATACAAGGAAAATATCAAATTAATTCTACTGAAGGTTGGGAAAGTATTATTTTGTCTCAAGTAGAGGATGAAAAATTAGCTTGTGATTTATTTTTTCAATTATTGGAACAATTTAAGAATGAAATTTTAGAGTTGGATAAACTGACTGTAACAGTAGGAAAATAATACTATTATATCGCTTCCATAACTCGTACCCAAATTGCAGGGAGGAAAAAGAATACCTTTAGAAAAAATGTGGGAAGGAATTGATGCAGAATGAGTCTTTCTTAATTAATATTGATTTAACTCCTGAATATCAGAAGAATTTAAAATATTTAGCCAAAAAGTATCGAAATATTCGCTCTGATACTCAGTTTTTTACTACGGAATTACAAAAAGGAAATTTATTAGGGGATAGGTTAAGTGGTTTGTGATATAATATCAATACCATAAACAATAGGAGATGTTTTATGAATCAAACCATCAATAAAATTGTGGAATCAATTGAGTCTCTTTCTGGTGAAGAAAAATATTTATTATTTGAGCAATTAGCTAAAAGAAAATTATTTAATGGTTATGAAGAACTATATCCAGATGTCGGAGAATCTTTAGAAATAGCTGAATCTGATTTTAATGATTATCTTTCTAATTTAGAAGATTATGAAGATAGATTGGCAAAAGGAGAAATTAAGTGGTAGATATAAAAAGAGGAGATATTGTTTTATGTGATATTAATCCAGTTAGAGGAACAGAACAGGCAGGAATTAGACCAGTTGTAATTGTACAAATAGATCAAGCAAATAAAGTCAGTCCTCATACAATTATTGTACCTTTGACTTCAAAAATTCGACAAACTATTTTAACATCTCATGTATTTATACCCGCTAATATTGGAGGCTTAAAACAGGATTCAGTTATTTTATGTGAGCAAATTAGAGTAATAGATAAATTAAGAATTAACAAAATTATTGGTCATTTAGAAGATGATTATTTAGTTAAATTAGAAGAAGCATTATCTGTAATCTTAGGGATTAATTTTAACAAAGCAGAAAAAATTATTGATGAACTTTGAAAGAAATAATTAATTATATGGAAACAATAACTTTAAATTCTCGTGTTGGTGAAGATGGAATATTACATTTAGATATTCCTGTAAATATGGTTAATGCTGATTTAACTATTACTATTATTTTAAAACCTAGTGATGATTTTCAACAGGACAATAAACCCAAAGGAAAAGGTTGGCCTGCTAATTTTTTTGAAGAAACTTCAGGATGTTTAAAAGATACTCCTTTAACTATAGATTCTGAATGTTGGGTTTCGTTACCTCCACCCAACCTACTTGCTAAAAGGGAATAACATCTGGATCTGGTACAATTTTCACAGGTCGCGGAGATGGTGCAGTTTTTTGATTTACATTAATATCTATTGTTGTTGTTTTTTCTTCCGCACTTACCCCTGTTTTAATACTTTCATTCTTATAAACTTCAGCAGGAAATTGAGTGACATCAAATAATTCCAAAAATTCATCAATAACATTAGCAGGATCATTTAAACATTCATTTGCTGTAAATCGTGTACAACTAATACCATTTCTTTCAAAAAGTCTATCTCTTTGATGATCTTTTGCGGCTGACTGATGATATTCTTGTCCATCAACTTCTAGTATTCGTGAATTACCTTTATAATAAATTAAGAAATCAGCTTCTTTAGTTTCTGTTATTCCAATCCTGGTTGTAATTCTGCATCTAGAATTTGCAAAAAATAAAATTTGCCTTTTCTCCAATTCTTCAGCAATTTTCTGTTCAGCAGGAGAACGTAATTGCAAACCATTCCAAGTAAACGCTTCATCTGTAGATCCAGAAGATTGATATTGTGGCTGTTGAGTAGGAATTAAACCTGGAGTTTTAGACTTTACAGCCTCATCTAACCTAATTTTTGCTTTAACATCATTAATATCTTTATTATATATTTTCCATGTATGTTGTTTGCCAGCACCCCCTGGTTGTCCCCTATATTCAATAATATAGTGACTGAGAATCATTCTCTTTTCAGCTTTATTACGAACATTGTTGTGTAGCCACTCTGCACCCCAAACTTGTTGAGGATAAAGCCTTGATAAAACTTTTAACATTAAAGTTGTATCTAATATATGATCTCCCATACTGATTTTGAACCTCTTGTACTTAATTTTATTGAAATACTTAATTTATCTGGTTGTACAAATTTAACCCTTCACTAAGTCTGAGTATGCCAAAATATCAGTATTTTAATCATTCTGATATAAACGGATTTATACGGTTGTTTTATTAAAAAATATTAAGAAAAAAACCGGAAAAGATAGGAAAAAATTGAACAATATTCATCTATAATGGTTAAAAGCTTTACACTGTATAAATTCTATGAATGTAAACGAAGTTGTAACATTTGTTGATAAGATAGTCTTTGAAAAAACTGGAAAGCATTTAGACGACGTTCAAACTGCTGTAGTTCAGGGAACATGGGAAAGACGCACCTATGATGATATTGCACAAGAATTTAATGCTACTAAAAATCATGTCGGAGATATAGGCGCTGAATTATGGCAACTTTTATCCAAAGCATTAGGTGAAGATATTAAAAAAACTAATTTTCGTTCTACTTTTGAAAGATTAAATATTGAATCATGTCCAAATTCGTTAGATGTCTATAATATAAATAGCAATAATCATAATTTTTGTCAGACACAAACCTTAAATCATTCTAATCAAAAACCTCAAGAAACTAATATAAATACTCAACCTAAATCAAATAATCACGATTTAACCTTAGCACCTCAAATCATCAACTTTCATAACAGAGAAACAGAACTACAAACCCTTTTCTATTGGATATTAAATCAAAATACTCATTTAATCTCAATCTTAGGATTATCCGGTATTGGTAAAACCACACTCGTTAAAAGATTTATAGACTTACATCAACAAAAGTTTGATGCTATAGTTTGGAGAAGTTTAAAATTCCCCCAATCTTTAAATTTATGGCTCTACCGCTCCCTTTATGATATTTTCGGTAAAATATCCCTGAAACCCCTCTTATTAATTTAGATTAAACCCATGTACACCAATGGTTTTGGATATATTAAAAGGATGTTTGATCATAAGGGGAACGGTAGAACCAAATTTATTACTTGATGATTTACTAAAACATCACAAATTAGACTCATTACCAACAATAAATGATAAATTAAAACAATTATTTGATATTCTCACAAATAAAAAATGTTTAATTATCCTTGATGATTTACAAAATATCTTTATTCCTAGTCAATTCGCGGGAAAATATCAACCAGAATATCAAGATTATCAAACCCTATTCAAAATGATTACAGAAACCCAACATCAAAGTAGCGTCATATTAATTAGTCAAGAACAATGTCCAGAAATGGAATGTTTAGATGAAGAACTATATCCTATTAAATCTTTAGAATTATCAGGTTTAGATAATCCAGAAATTCTTAAAAATACCGCATTAAAAAATGAGGATAGTTGGTTAAAATTAATCAAATTATATGAAGGTAATTTACTGTATTTAAAAAGTATTAGTATCCTAATCAATAAAAATTATGATGATCAAGTTGCTGATTTTTTAGCTGAAAATACTTTACATATTACCAATCAAATGCAGTCTCATTTTTACGAGACATTTCACCACCTATCACCCCAAGAACAACAAATAGTATTAGAACTAAGTAAATTTGAAAACCCTATTTCCAGAGAAGAATTAAGACAAAGTTTAAATGGTTCTACCGTTCCCCTTATGATCAAACATCCTTTTAATATATCCAAAACCATTGTTTTGAAAATATTAAAACCTCAAATCCAATCGGTGTAGGGGTTTCAGGGATATTTTACCGAAAATATCATAAAGGGAGCGGTAGAGCCGTTTAAATTTATCCTCAGTTGATTTTAATAATGGTTTACAATCCTTACAACAACGGTATTTAGTAACCAAAATAAAAGAAGATAGAATTCTGTTTAAATTATCTCCAGTTTTTCAAGAATATATGAGAAATCCGGGGCTAGTTATCTAGTTGAATCTGGTAATGGATAATTTGTGATAAAATCCCTGTATTTATCCTGTTCATCCTTTAATCCTGGACATCCTGATTCAGACAATTACCTAACCAATTGCATTGCTGAATTAAAAAACTGCCGACATAAACCTTTGGTAATTAAAATAGTTGTTAATAAGTTTGTGACAGCCACCATAAAAATAATTAAAATCTCGTAGGATACAGCCTCCAGCGGTGCAACACCAGCTAATAATTGTCCATTGGTAAAAGTTGGTATTGTTACCATACCAATCAACATCATTTGATTCAAAGTCGGCATAATTGCAGCACGAATCGCTTCTTTGCGATAGGGCTTAATCGCCTGTTCAGGAGTTGCACCTAAACTTAAATGAGTTTCTATTTCCGTGGGAAATTGGTTGATACTACTAACTAAACGTTCTCCCGCTATGGCGGCTGCATTCATGGCATTACCCAGCAAAATGCCAGCTAAGGGAATGATATAACGTGGTTCATACCATCTTTCTGGTTGAATAATTAAAAAATTGGTATAAAGCAATGTTAAGGACGTGCTGACAAAAATCGCACTTCCAGCTAAAGGTAAAACTTGTGGAATTTTTTGACTGATGCGGTTGCGAGTAATAATTACAGTAATTGTCAAAATTATTGCTAAAATTCCCAGTACCGCCCAAACATTGTTAACGGCAAAAATGAAGTCAAAAGTGTATCCTAATACAAGTAGTTGGAGGATAGTTCTACCAGTAGCTACGCTTAAATTTAATTCTAGTCCTAATTGCTCCCACGCCGATATCCCAATGGCAATAGCCATTAAACCCATAGCTAACGCCAAATCTACCATATCCAGTTTGATTAGCTCTGGCATAGTTTCTCTACCTCTTAACAATTAAAAACTTTACGTATTACAGGGAATAGGGAACAGGGAAATCTTTTTAAGACAACTGTACGGGCGAAGCATTTGGAGAACTATTTTTGGCAATGACCGATAATTTATCTTCCAAATGCTTCGCCCCTACTGACAACTGACCACTGACAACTAAAATAAAACCTCATGATTAAAAGTGTAAATTCGATTCCCGCCTTTGATATTAAACAACAATATGCCACCATTGAAACTGAAGTAAGTGCTGCTGTCTTAGCGGTTCTGGCTTCTGGGCGTTATATTGGTGGTCCAGCAATTACAGATTTTGAACAACAGTTTGCAGCTTATCATGGCGTAAGCGAATGCGTAACTTGTAACTCTGGTACTGATGCCCTATTTTTAGCATTACGCGCTTTAGGAATTGGGGCAGGTGATGAAGTTATTACTACACCATTTACTTTTTTTGCGACAACGGAAGTTATCAGTGCGGTAGGGGCAATACCAGTATTTGTAGATATTGATGCGACTACGTTTAATTTAGATGTAGAAAAAGTAGCAGCAGCGATTACAGCAAAAACCAAGGCAATTATGCCAGTGCATTTATTTGGACTCCCTGTAGATATGACAGGATTAATGGAGATTGCCAAAGCTCATAATTTAGCAGTAATTGAAGATTGCGCTCAAGCTACTGGTGCAAGTTGGGAAAATCAAAAAGTTGGGAGTATTGGACATATTGGTTGCTTTAGTTTCTACCCTACCAAAAATCTTGGTGGTTGCGGTGATGGTGGGGCAATTACCACAAATGATCCAGCGATCGCTACTCAATTGCGAATTTTGCGGGAACATGGGAGTCAGGTTAGATATATTCATGAAGAAATCGGTGTCAATAGTCGTTTAGATGCTATTCAAGCCGTAATTCTGCAAATTAAACTCCGCTATCTCGATCTTTGGAATAACAGACGCAAGCAAATCGCTGATTATTATTACCAACACCTCAGTCAAGTTTCTGATATCATTGTCCCCCAGGAATTTACCTCCGGAGTTGGTGTTTGGAATCAATACACCATTCGCATCTCTGGAGAAAGACGTAATGGTGCAAGTGGTAAATATCGAGATTCCGTAAAAAACCAAATGCAGGAACAGGGTGTTAATTCCATGATTTACTATCCCTTACCTTTGCATTTGCAACCAGTATATAAAAATTTAGGTTATCAACCAGGACAATTGCCAGTATCAGAACAAGCAAGTCAAGAAGTTTTATCTTTACCCATGTTCCCCGAATTGGAGCAAGAACAACAAGATAAAGTCATTGATACTTTGAAAAATTGTTTATCTTGAATTTGTCAAAGTGCGAAGAAACAGAGGAACAGAGGAACAGAGGAACAGGGGAACAGAGGAACAGGGGGAGAATTATATTCTCCTTTCTTCTTTCTCCTGAACTCCTGAACTCCTGAACTCCTTCCTTTTACGCAAATGTGCGAGTATTTGCAGTCGCTAAAGCTTCTACTAAACTCCGCACGGCAGCAATCATAGCGATTTCGCTGTTGAGTTGGTTGATAGCCGAACCGACACCAACACCAGATGCACCAGCAGCGATCGCTAAAGGTGCAGTAACATTAGAAATCCCAGAAGCACACAGTACAGGTACAGAAACCGCACGGGCAATTTCATAAGCAGCGGCTAAAGTAGGAGCAGCCTTTTCAATTAAACCCAAAGTACCAGGGTGAATAGGATTGCTGCTAGTACCACCTTCAGTTTGAATAATATCAGCACCAGCTTTCACCAAATCTTCAGCCAGTTGTACCTGTTGGTCTAAGGTGAGAATATGGGGAACAGTCACAGATAGGGTAATTTCTGGCAGCAAGGCACGGGTTTGGCGAGTTAGTTCCAAAACCTCAGCAGCTTCAAATCTGCGTCCTTGGGCGTAGAAAGAATCGAAGTTACCAATTTCAATCAAATCCGCACCAGCAGCCACAGCAGTGACAAACTTTTCTGGTTCAACCGCAGATACACAAATAGGTAACTTAGTCAAGCTTTTCGCCAATCTTACCAAATCCACATCAGCAGCAATATCCACAAAAGTCGCACCACCCAAATCAGCCGCTTTTACAGTTGCAGCCACACTAGCAGCATTGAAATTATTCAACCCGCTAATTACCTTTAGTACAGGATGAGCAAATGCCCGGTTGAGGTTAGGATACATAGTCATAATTTTTCTTTTGCAGCTTATTTCAGTAGGAATATTTTTACACTAAATATAGCAATATTTAATTTTGAAAAAAATTCAGTCCACTTCACTCCAGTAATTTCCTCAATTAAATAGTAGTGAAGTGTCTGTAATTATGGATACTAATGGTAGATGTGTTTTTAATGACCTGACACCAATAACTTATATTTTGCCTGTACTTGGAATCAAATAAAACTTCGACATTTACTTATCTTAAACAGCAACTTTTTCCTCAAGGGGCTTAAAAGTCTTTTTCGTCGCACCGCAAATAGGACAATTCCAATCATCAGGAATATCTGCAAACGGTGTACCTGGTGCAATTCCCGAATCAGGATCACCAGTAACCGGATCGTAAATCATACTGCATTGTCTACAAATCCATTTTTGCGTTTGCGGATCTTCACTGACAACTCTAGTGACAGCTTCTCCACCGTTTAATACTTCTAAGGCTTCAGTGTAGCGATCTGCGTGATGATTTTCAATGAATTTAAGTAATCCAAAACGATGGGCTGCGGTGCGAAATGTGTTAGCATGATCACTAGATTCTTGAGCTTGTTGGAGAAATTCTGCCGCTGCGGGATGATCTCGATCATTTTCGGCAGCAGCAGCGAATTCAGGATACATTGTTGTATATTCATAGGTTTCACCTGCGATCGCTAAAGACAAACAACGAGAGATAATTTCCCGTTTTTCTGCATCAGTTAAAACCGCTGCGTCTTTAACTACAAGTTCTGGATGTAATAATTCAAAATGTGCAAAAGCGTGTTCAGTTTCTTGATCTGCTGTTTCTTTAAAAAGTTTCGCTAAATCGGAAAAACCCAGTTTACGTGCTACTGCTGCAAAAAATAGGTATTTACGATTTGCCATTGATTCCCCACCAAAGGCTGATTCTAAATTTTGTAGTGTAGTAAAATTGGACAAATCCATAATTGGTGAATCTCTATGAGAGGTTATTGCATTATATTAAAACATATACTTTAAAATTTGGTTAAAATGATTACTAACGAATTACCAAAATGCGTCGAGATTATTGCCAAACAACGGCAGTTTTTCCAAACTGGTAAAACGAAAAATGTTACTTTTCGGATTGCACAACTCAAAATCCTCAAACAATTAGTAATTGAGAATAAAACAGCAATTATTCAAGCATTAAAAGCCGATTTACGTAAACCAGAATTTGAAAGTTACGCTACAGAAATCGGTGTGAATAAAGAAATTGATTATGCTCTCAAACATATCAATACTTGGACAAAACCCAAAAAAGCAGCCGTTCCTTTAGACTTATTTCCATACTCGGCTAAAATATATCCAGAACCGTTAGGAGTAATTTTAATTATTAGTCCTTGGAATTATCCCTTTCAGTTAATTATCTCACCTTTGGTTGGGGCGATTGCTTCGGGAAATTGTACTATTATTAAACCTTCAGAACTTGCGCCTCATACTTCCAATTTAATCACAGAACTTATTCATAAATACTTTGATCCAGAATATATTACAGTTGTCCCTGGAGCAGTCGAAACTAGTCAACAGTTACTAGCAGAAAAATTTGATCACATCTTATTTACGGGTGGGACAGCCATTGGTAAAATTGTCATGGAAGCTGCTGCAAAACATCTCACTCCAGTGACTTTGGAATTGGGGGGAAAAAGTCCTTGTATCATTGATACAGATATCAATCTAGAACATACCGCCAAACGCATTATTTGGGGTAAATTTATTAATGCTGGACAAACTTGTATTGCCCCGGATTACTTGTTGGTAGATGCTAAAATTAAACCAAATTTAGTTAATGCTTTGCAAAAATGTCTCAAAGAATTTTATGGTGAAAATCCTGCTAATAGTCCTGATTATGCCAGAATTATTCATCAAAAACATTTTGACAGATTAGCTTATTTACTCAAATGTGGTAAAGTGATTATTGGTGGTGAAACTAACCGTGAAGAACTTTATATTGCTCCCACTTTATTAGAAAATGTTTCTTTAGAAGATGCAGTTATGCAAGAGGAGATTTTCGGGCCAATTTTACCCATCATTGAATATACTGATATTAATGAAGCTATTACTTTGATTAACTCTAGACCAAAACCCCTGGCTTTATATTTATTTTCCCAAAATAAAAACCTGCAAAACCGCATTTTACAGGAAACATCATCTGGGGGAGTATGTATTAATGACACAGTAATGCAGGTTGCTGTTTCTTCTTTACCATTTGGGGGTGTGGGTGATAGTGGGATGGGTAGCTATCACGGTAAAGCTGGTTTTGACACTTTTTCTCATGACAAAAGTGTCTTGCAAAACTCATTTCGTTTAGATATAAATTGGCGATACGCACCCTATCAAGGTAAATTATCGCTGTTGAAAAAAATTATTGGCATTTAAAATTCCAGGAATCACAGAGTTAGAATTTAACTTGAGGATTTTCTAGGAATCCCAATCTATACTTCAATACCTTAGCCAAATTGAAAAAAGCCTTGATTCGTAGGTATTGATACAAAAAATGGCTTAATTGTTTGATTCTCCAGGTAGGGGTAAAGCGCAGTGCTAAACCCTTACACATTTAGGTTTTTAGTAATCTTGTAAAAATTCAAATCTCAGCCGTCACGAGTATAAATTTATTCTAACTCCTGAATTGGAGACTACTGAATTCTTCTTTAAGATTCTTCTGTTTCTTCTTCCTCAGTCGTTGGATAGACGAATTTAGAACGGCCACTCAAAATGGATTTACCAAGGGAAAGAGCTTTTTGCGCTTCAACAACAGCCTTGTGTCTCCAGGTAGCGCGACGTTTATCTCGTTTAGATTTTGATGTTTTCTTCTTAGGAACAGCCATGACAGCGGTATATCGTGATTCTTGACAACCTTCCTATTGTAAGCGATCAATTGACATTATGGGACTATTAAAAGAACTGTTATCCAAATCATCGCTAAAGATTAAGGATTGGAATGCTTGTCATCTATTGATCAAAGAACAGTAACAAGCGGGCTGTTTTGAAGTAAATTGCCCGCTTGTTGGGGATCAGGAAGTTTTTTCCATTGAGGACGACTGACTTCTATTGACACTCTCAGCGGCTAAAGCCGCTGAGATTCTTAAGAGATTTTCACTCGTAAAGGCTGTGCCAAACAGCCACTAGACACTCCGCTTAAAGCATTGTGCTTACTTTTTCACAAGAATCAAATTATCCTAGCGAAAAATATGGAGGCTGTCAAGATGCACCAAAAACCACAGCGGTTAAAACCGTGGTCAGTGAGCAGTTCGGCAAGCTCACTGTAACACTTGTCGAACTGCGTCGAACCATCCCTCTCAGATCTAAAGACACGCTCGTTTCCCACTTACCGCGAGGTCTTATGATAAGATTGGTGCGATCGCTTTCGTCGTTAACCACAAAGGAACTGCTAAGAACAGCCAAACTCCACTATGAATAATTCGGATTTTTTTGCCAACTTGGCTAATAATTGAAACGAGGATCACTGAAAATGGTTGTTTCGTATAAATCCTGAACATAAACTTGTAGCTCCTGATTGACACTCTGCGGTCTAAAGACACGCAGATTCTTTAAGACTTGCTTAAAAAGGATAGTCAATTATCCTCCTAGACGCTCAAGGCAACTA
>NZ_LJOQ01000096.1:45427-68667 GCF_001672255.1 Anabaena sp. AL09 | reverse complement strand
TATCATGTCACCGCGAATAAATTCGCCGTTGGCACTTCCTCCACGCATCTATTGCCAAGTGGCTTCCGTGCCTTTCGTTCTATTTGGTGATCGATCATGGAAATCGAGTGCAAGTATTTTACGATTATTTATGTTGTATAAACTACAACTAATTTCATCGAGAGGTGAAGATTAACTAAACTATTAAGATGTAAGTTAGCTTTGTGGTGAAAGCCCCGTGCTAACAGCAATTTCAGGCAAACAACAAACAACCGATAAAGAGCGGGATGGTAAATTACTGGGCGATCGCCATCGGCATTAATCAATATCAATCCTTTCAACCTCTCAGTTGCGCTCAAGCCGATGCTGAGGCAATTAAGGATTTTTTGGTGACACAAGCAGGTTTTCTTCCCGAAAAATGCCTGTTAATGACAAATACTTCACCCCCCATAGGAGAGCAATCCTCCTATCCGACAAAGGAAAACATCCTCTCGTTGCTAGAAGAATTAGCAGCCACATTCTGGCAGCCAGAGGACTGTCTATGGTTATTTTTTAGCGGCTACGGGGTTAACCACAAAGAACAAGATTATTTAATGCCAGTCGCAGGGAATCCTGATCAAGTTCCCGAAACCGGGATAGAAGTGCGATCGCTCGTACAGAGTCTACAAGTTACCGGACTCAATATCTTACTCATCTTTGATATTAACCGCGCTTTTGGAACTCAAGCCGATGCACCCGTAGGACAAGAAATCATCGAACTAGCCCAAGAACTGCAAATGGGGGCAATTATTTCCTGTCAACCTGAAGAATTTTCCCATGAAAGCACAGAATTAGGTCATGGTTTCTTCACAGCAGCATTATTAGAAGCCTTGGGTTCTGCAAAAGGCTACAACTTTGCCGATTTAGCCGCTTATCTGACTTATCTTACTCCCAAACTTTGTCAACACCACTGGCGGCCAGTCCAAAACCCTGTGACTATCATTCCCTCTCAACAGCCAGCTATTTTACCCACGTTGACATTAGATGAAAACTCAGAAGCACTAATTTTCCCAGCAGAAAGTTTTGCTATCACCCGGACTGCACCTCCTCTAGAAAATAGTGCCTCTAGCGCCACAGACAAGGCTTGGTGGACAGAGAATGCCTCAGTAGAGACTACTTTAAGCCAAATAAAGACAGGGGGAAATTTAGCACTTCCACCAACCTCAGAGTCACTTATTAGCAGCAATTACACCTTAGCAACTTCCCCAGAATCCAAACCGGGGGGCAGATTTATTCCCGCTCTCCCCACAGCTAACACCTATCCTTCATCCCAGTCCGAGCTACCAATTTGGCAACAGTTTATTATTTGGGGTGGCGGTACTATGGTGGTAGTAGGTTTAATTGCTACATTTTTACTTCGTAATCATGAGAGTTTCCGGTTTAAAAATTTCTCAAAAACAGTATCTAATAATCGGACTAGCAAACTTCCACTTCCCCAAATATTTCCCACTCCTCAAAATCCTAGTACAGCCCAAATCAATTCAAATACAGACTCTCATAAACGTAATCAAGCTATTTCCGACCTAGAAAAAATGTCTCTTATCCCTACTAAACCGAGTAATTTAAGTATTGCGATCGCTAAAGCCCAAAGAACTCCAGCGGACGCACCACTATACGCCAAAGCTCAGGAGAATATTCAGGTTTGGTGTCAAATGATTTTAGAGTTGGCACAAGCACAAGCCAAACAAGGAAAATATGAAAATGCGATAGCAACTGCCCAGTTAATTACCAAAAAAGAGCCGCTTCATACCCAAGCCCAAACTGTCATTCAAAAATGGCAACTAGAAGCCAAGCAATATGTAAGCAATAAAACTCTCTTAGATGCAGCTACAGCTTTGATCATTCCTCAACAAGCATCTACATATAATCGCGCTATCGAAGTAGCCAAAAAAATCCAAAAAGGACAACCTGGGTTTGAAATTGCCCAAACGTCAATTAATCAGTGGAGTGAAAAAATTTTAGATTTAGCCAAAATCCACGCCACTCAAGGAGATTTTAATGCCGCTGTCGCCACTGCTATATTAGTCCCAAAAGTGACGATTGCTTATGAAGATGCTCAGGATGCTATCCAAAAATGGCAACAGCAAAAGAATTAGTCAGTTGTTCGTTGTCAGTTGTCAGTTGTCAGTTGTCAGTTGTCAGTTGTTCGTTGTCAGTTGTTCGTTGTCAGTTGTCAGTTGTCAGTTGTAAAACTACTACTTATTACCTATTACCCATTACCCATTACCTATGACCCATTACCTATGACCCATTAGCAATATTGGGAAATATCTTCGCCACAGGTATCAGCTAGATAGCACATCGCTTTAAATCGCAAACCTACTACTTCTTCGTATAAAGGATTAAGTTTACACATTGGCGGAATGTGAAACAGTGTTTTCCCAAATACTTTGACATCACGCTCAAATGGACACTGAGCCGGAATGTATTTACACAAACGATGAGCTAATAGGCGATCGCTTACTTGGATGTTATCTAGCCAATTACGCACAGGACGCAAAAAGTCCCAAATAGAATTAGCTGCAACATGGTGCAATGGATTAACATTAGCTGCACTAGCCTCTACTGGATTTATAGAAATCCAACTTGTTAAAAAAATATTTTTGCTGGTATTTTTAGATACTTTCACAGTAATTCCTCTTTTCTTATGAGGGTATTCACTTGACTAATGAATATAGAATATGACAAGAACCTGAAGCACAGAACAGGAAGGAAATTCTGTAAGAGTGTAATTAACTGCTTCCTCTGATTGAATCTATATGTTAATACGTCAATCTGACCATAATTTCCCAAAAAGCAATACTGTACTTGTTCAATCTTATTAGTAACTTGGCACAGTTAAAATTCTAATAAAGGCATCTGCCTTTAGGTGTGATTTCTTTTAACTGCAACAAAACTTATTATAGCAATAATTATCAATAATTAAGATTAAGAAAAATATTCTTACATAGCTAAATCTAGTCCGTGATTTCTACTAAATTTGTCATTTATAGTACCTTGTCCTTAACCTATCTAAGTATTAGTGTTGCTATTGAGCTTTACTTGTAGTCCTCTGAGCTTATTGATAGTCCTTACTTTTGGCTGTGGCATCATTTCGACTTGCTTTTTCAATGACACCATAGCCCCAATTTTTACACCCCTCACCTTTAGTCTAACTCTATCTTGAGGATTAAATCCATTATTTGCGTATTAACGCTACTAACATTAGTTATATAGCCACCTTCACTACTAATCTTCAAAATAAAATATCAGAATCCTATTTTACTTTTGAGCAAAACAGTGATTTGCTTCAGGATAATTGTAACAAATTGCAAAGATAAATCTTCAAAAATGAACCCCGGTTATTGTCAGATGATAAAATGAACCATCGGTATTTGTATTCCGTATAAGTTCAATTTCGTCACAATAATGGAGATTCGTTCAATGAATTGGCATAAGTTTAGATACAATATCAGACGGATCTTTCATAAATATAACTATGACCTTGTCAGGCATCCAATAGCTGATCTAGCCTTTATGTCATACGGAATCAATAAAGTTTTTGATGTTGGTGCTAATGTCGGTCAGTATGCTGAACGACAAATATCACTAGGCTATACAGGTCAAATCATATCATTTGAACCGATTTCATCAGTTTTTACTGAGTTAGAAAAAAATGCCCGTAGTTATACTAAGTGGAAAGTTTTAAACTGTGGACTTGGCAATTACGATGGAGAGGCTGTAATTAACATTTCTAAAAGTTCTGAATTCAGTTCGCTTTTGAAACCAACTCCATTTCTCAATCAAATGTATCCTAATTCAGTATCTACAGTCCAAGAGAAAATTAAGATACATAAATTTGATTCACTTTTTAATGAATATTATCAACCGGGAGATAAAGTTTTTCTAAAAATTGATACAGAAGGTTACGAAAAAGATGTTTTAGCAGGTGCAATAAACTCACTTGAACATATATCAGGACTTCAATTAGAGCTATCCTTTAAAGAGCATTATCAAGGTGAATTATTATTTATGAATATGGTTAATTTTTTATTAGAAAAAGGATTTACATTGGTAGCATTAACGCCCCTTTATCATAATTTAAAAAGTGGCAATATATTAAAAGCCGACGGTATATTTTGGCGTTTATAATCCTATAGCAGTAATTTACAGTCTTGTTAACTCTCAAACAAAAGCGCAAAGATGCCAAAAAACACCTTTGCGCCTCTGCGCCTTTGCGTGAGCTAACTCTTAAGAAGCAACCGCAGTAGAACGAGTGCGTCGTCTTCTACCATCAGAAACCTTAGCAGCAGGTTCTTCAGGGACTTGCATCAACAACGTCAGAGAAGGTTGACATTGCAACTCTCTCCGCATAGAACGAGCTAATTCCCGCTCTAAGGTTTCCTGCAAACCACCCCAATCTGTATCAGCGGGTTGTCCTTCAACAGGTGAAAACTCTGACCAACGGACGCTGAGAATTTCTTCAATGCGTTGTTGTACCCATTTTTGCAACAGCGATCGCTCGATACTTGTCACCACACCCTGCATGAGAAGTTCTGGTTTAGCCATCAGCTTACCACTCCAATCAATAGCAGCAGCAATAGTCACAGTCCCTTCAGAAGCCATGCGTTGGCGTTCTTGCAACACTTTAGAACTAACCATACCAGAACTAGAAGTATCCACCAATTCAATCCCTGCTGGAACTTTCCCAGCAACGCGGATAGAATGTTCTGTCAACTCAATGACATCCCCATTTTCGATAATGATCATATTTTCTGCCGGAATGCCCATACTTTGAGCAGTTTCCGAATGCTTGACTAACATCCGATGTTCACCGTGAAATGGCACAAAGAACTTGGGACGAGTTAAAGCAATCATCAGCTTTTGTTCTTCCTGACAACCGTGGCCAGAAACGTGAATCCCCTTATCCCGTCCATAGACCACTTTTGCCCCCTGAATCATCAATTTATCAATGGTATTAACCACCGCAATTGTATTACCAGGAATGGGGTTAGCAGAGAATAAAACCGTATCTCCTTGGCGAATTTTGATATGGGGGTGTTCTTTATTCGCAATTCTTGTCATTGCTGCCATTCTTTCACCCTGAGAGCCAGTAGTTAAAATCAGCACTCTTTCATCTGGCATTCCCCGCACAGTATGCAACGGTTGGAACAGGCTATCTTCACATTTGATATAACCTAAATTGCGGGCATGGGCGATTAAATTCAGCATGGAACGCCCAACAATCGTCACTACACGGTTATGTTTTCTTGCTAGTTGCAAAATCATGTTAATGCGATGGACGCTAGAAGAAAAGGTCGTGATAAATAAGCGTCCAGTTGCGTGGGAAAATTCTCGGTCAAGGTTAGGAAAAACAGCCCGTTCAGAAGGTGTAAATCCTGGCAATTCTGCGTTAGTGGAATCACTCAATAAGCAAAGTACGCCTTTTTCACCATGTTCTGCTAGACGTTGTAAGTCGAACTTTTCACCATCTACGGGAGTATGATCAATTTTAAAATCTCCGGTGTGGATAACTACGCCTATTGGTGTATGAATAGCAACAGTGAAGCTATCAGCAATGGAGTGGGTGTTACGGATATATTCAACTAAGAAATGTTTGCCAATTCGCACCATGTCACGGGGCATAACTGTTCTTAATTCTGTGCGATCTTTTACCCCAGCTTCTTCCAATTTACCCTCTAGCATTGCCATTGCTAGTCTTGGTCCATGAATCACTGGAATATCAAATTGCTTCAAGTGAAAAGCAATTCCCCCAATATGGTCTTCATGACCATGAGTGACGATCATCCCTTTAATTTTGTGGCGATTTTCTCGGAGATAAGTTGTGTCAGGTAATACAATATTTACCCCGTGCATGGCTTCTGTGGGAAATGCCAATCCTGCGTCTAAAAGGACAATTTCGTCTTCATACTCGAAAACGCAAGTATTTTTACCTATTTCGTGTAAACCGCCCAAAGGAATAATTTTGAGAGCGGAATTAGCTTCGTTTTTAACCATTTTGTCCTGGATATTTTTGTTAGTTGTGAATCAGTTGATAGTTCGGTTTCTGGGATGAAAGAAAAGACCAAATTTCTGTTTAAATTTAGTTTTTGATAGAGTCCTATTCAATTTTGTTTACCGAAAACGGACTTAAAACTGAATGATTTTTATATGGTTCAGTTGTAGCACAGGTGTTTAAATTGCAATAAAGTAACAATTTGTACACATTATTTATAAATCACTCACCTATTGTGGCTGGGATTAAATTCAGTTTTTGCATGACTGACTCTAATTTTTTAGATACATCTGTATCAGCGTCACACAGGGGTGGACGAGTTGAACCTACTTCCCAACCTTGCAGTTTTAGTGCTTCTTTGACAGGAATGGGATTGGTAGTTAAAAATAAAGCTTTAAACAATGGGAACAGTTGCAGATGAATGTCGGTAGCAATTTGAGTTTTTCCCACTTTCCATGCTTGAATCATTTCTTGGATTTGATTACCCACTAAATGAGAAGCTACACTGACTATACCTTGAGAGCCGATCGCTAACATGGGCAGGGTTAAAGAATCATCTCCAGCGTAAATCTCAAATTCTTTTGGTGTCAAGCGACGGATTTCACTCACTTGATCTAAGTTACCACTGGCTTCTTTAATGGCAACAATGTTATTAATTTCTGCTAACTTGACCACTGTTTCTGAACTGAGGTTTTGACCTGTGCGTCCAGGAACGTTATATAACATCATTGGCAGGTCGGGACAGCATTGTGCTATTGCCTGGAAATGTCGATATAATCCAGCTTGTGGCGGTTTGTTGTAGTAGGGAACTACTTGTAAAGAACCATGTACTCCTATCTTAGCGGCTTTTTGGGTGGCAGCGATCGCTTCTTTGGTGTCATTAGAACCACATCCAGCCATTACTTTAGCTTTACCTGCTACAGTTTGCAATACCTCAGCAAATAATTGGTATTCTTCCTCCCAAGTCAGGGTTGGGGATTCCCCTGTTGTTCCACACACCACCAATGTATCTGTACCGTTGTTAACTAGATAATCTGCTAGTTTGGCAACTACATCATAATTAATACTACCGTCTGCTTTAAACGGCGTAATCATAGCGGTTACAACTGTTCCAAAATCTCCCACACTCTTTTCTCTCCTAATTTGTTAGTTGTCAGTTGTCAGTAGGGGCGAAGCATTTGGAAGATAAATTATCAGTCATTGCCAAAAATAGTTCTCCAAATGCTTCGCCCGTACAGTTGTCGGTTGTCAGTAGGGGCGAAGCATTTGGAAGATAAATTATCGGTCATTGCCAAAAATAGTTCTCCAAATGCTTCGCCCGTACAGTTGTCGGTTGTCAGTTATTAATTAATGGTGACAAATGACTGAATTTAAACTTATACTGTAGTCAATTTTAGTAAATTTTTTTCTACTAATAATTCGGCAATTTGCACTGCATTTAAAGCTGCACCTTTACGAATTTGATCGCCACATAGCCACAATTCTAAACCGCAAGCATGAGAAATATCCTGACGAATTCTGCCTACTAAAACCTCATCTTTACCACTGGCATCTATGGGCATAGGGAAATAATTTGCTTGCCAATCTTCCACTAATTTAACACCAGGTGATTTTCTTAAAATTTCTCTGGCCTCATCTGGATCAAAAGGTGTTTCAAACTCTAGATTAATCGCCTCAGAATGGGCGCGGAGGACGGGAACCCGTACACAAGTCGCGGTAATTCTGATTTCTTGACTACCAAAGATTTTGCGGGTTTCGTTCACCATTTTCATTTCTTCCTCACAATATCCCCAAGCTGTCATCGGAGAATTATGGGTAAATAAATTAAATGCCAATGGGTAAGGTAAAACTTCCGCTACAGGTTGCTTTCCTTGTAGTATAGCGTCACTTTGGATTTTTACTTCCTCCATGGCCTGAGCGCCAGCACCACTAGCAGATTGATAGGTAGCTGCTACAATCCTTTTAACTGGTTTGACTTGATGTAAAGGCCACACTGCCAAGGACATAAGAATCGTTGTACAGTTGGGATTGGCAATAATTCCTTTGTGAGTAAATGCGGCTTGGGGATTTACTTCTGGAACTACCAAGGGGACATCCGGGTTCATCCGAAAGGCACTGGAATTATCAATTACCACTGCTCCTTTTTGCACAGCTATCCCAGCCCATATTTTGGAGATGCTACCCCCAGCACTAGCTAAGACTATATCTATATTTTCTAAACTGCGATCGCTCACAGCTTCAACTGGGATATCTTCCCCTTTGAATCTGAGTGTTTTTCCCGCACTGCGTTCTGATGCCAACAATTTTAAATCAGCTAGGGGAAAATTTCGACTTTCTAGTAATTCCAGCAACTCCGTACCTACAGCACCAGTTGCACCCAAAATAGCTACACGATAGGACTTAGACAAACTCGACTCCTCCTTTAAGAGGTAATTAGCACTTTTTTTTCGGACAACTTAAAAATTAAATGTTTCTGTCGTTCCGCTCAACAGCAGATTTTAAATAGTAAAATTTGCATATTTTTGTGATTATATCTCAGTTTTTGATGGTTATTAAGGAATTTGAGACTTTGTTATTCATATGGCAAAATTAACTGATACCATGGTCTACAGCAATTTAAGTTATAGCGATCAAATATAGTTATATACTATCGTATAATATTCTATTATACGGCAAACTGCAAAAAAAAAGAAAAAGAAGCGCGATTAATATTTTAGGTATTTTTAAGAAGCCCGATCTGTAAAGTTATGTTACCGGAGTTAAGGCTACCATTGAAGAATACCATCAAGTGTTTTGTCCCTGACTTTTAGCAGTATACTGGATATCTCCCTAAGGAGATTCATAAGCATTTTTAGCTGAATGATAGCTAGTCAGTGGATGATCAAGTCTTGAAGACAGCGTGTAAGCTGAAGTCGGGATAACTGAATCCCCATTGGTGTCAACTTAACGCAAAACCCCATTCCGCAAGGAACTCAAGCTCCTTGCTAATAATAAAAGTTATCTTTTGATGACTAAACACTAGGCAAATTTATTAGTCCGTTTTAACGGACTTGAGCTATGAGACAGGGAATTTATTCCCTGACGGTTGTGGAAGGTAACAGATAAGCCATTTTTAGTTTAAGTTGACACCAATGCCCAATCCCATATCCCCGTTGAAGTAAGAAGTAAATGTCTAGACTTGTCTAGTATTTAGATAGCAGATTAAAATACCAGAAAACAAGAAATAAAGCATGAAAGTTACCCAGGAAAAACTCCCCGCTAGTCAAATTGGTTTAGAAATAGAAATTACATCGGAAATTACCACACAAAAATACGAGCAAGTCCTGAGAAATTTAACTAAGACCGTAAATATTCCTGGGTTTCGTAAAGGCAAAGTACCCCGGCAAATATTAATACAACGTATCGGTACTACTCGCGTTAAGGCAACTGCCCTAGAAGAAATCATTCAAGAAGGGATTGAGCAAGCAATTAAACAAGAAGCAATTACCGCTCTTGGTCAGCCCCAATTACGCTCTTCCTTTGATGATTTGATTAATAGTTATGAACCAGGAAAACCCCTGACTTTTGCGGTGGCTGTGGATGTAATTCCAGAAATCAAGTTAAACCAATACACTGGTTTAGAAGCCAAAGCGGAGGAAATTAAATATGATCCTACCCAGGTAGATACCGTTATTGAAGCCCAAAGAGAAAAGTTAGGAACTTTAGTCCCTGTAGAAGGACGGGCTACGGAAATCGGTGATATGGCAGTAATTGACTTTAAGGGTGTAATTGCTAAAACTGAAGGTGATGATCCTGACAGTGAACCCAAACCAATTCCTGGTGGAGAAGGAACTGATTTTCAAGTTGAGTTACAAGAAGATAAGTTTATTCCCGGTTTTGTGTTGGGGATAGTGGGTATGAACCCTGGGGAAACAAAAGAGGTATCTGCTCAATTCCCAGATCCTTATGGTAACGAAGAATTATCTGGTAAAGCGGCTCTGTTTACCATCACGCTTAAAGAAATTAAAGTTAAAGAATTGCCAGAGTTGGATGACGATTTTGCTCAAGAAGTCAGTGACTTTGAGACATTAGAGGAATTGCGGGCATCATTGACCCAGCGGTATGAAAAAGAAGCGGCAGATAAAACCAGAAATAATCAGCAAGAAGCTTTATTAACAGAATTGCTTAATCATGTCGAAATAGACTTGCCAACAACATTAATTGATCAAGAAGTTGATGCTATGCTGTCACAAACAGCAATGAAGTTGTCTGAGCAGGGAATAGATGTGAAAAAGCTATTTACCCAGGAAATTATTCCCCAATTACGGGATAGATCCAAACCTGAAGCTATAGAACGTCTTAAACGGACTCTATCTTTGCAAGAAATTGGTAAACGCGAATCTATTGAAGTTGCAGCCGCAGAAGTGGAAGCTAGAGTCACAGAATTGCTGACAGAGTATGCTGATCAAGATTTGGATGAAAAGAGATTACGTGGAGTTGTTCAAGAAGAACTTCTCACCACAAAGATTGTTGATTGGTTACTAGAACGTTCTTCTGTGGAACTAGTAGCAGAAGGGTCTTTAACTCCTCCAGAAGAACCAGATTCAGAAGCAGAAGCCGCTGAAGCAGTTGCTGAAGTAGTTCAGGAAGAAGAAACCAGTAATCCTGAGTAATGGGTCATGGGTCATGGGTCATGGGTCATGGGTCATGGGTAAAAGTTCTTTCTTTTACTCTTGCCCCTGCCCCCTGCCCCTGCCTTCTGCGCCCTGAATTTTGCCATATAAGGCATAATGGTTAACAGTTCACAATTTCATTTCATTTATTGTTAAATATTCTAGATTATGCTTGTATCGCAGTCAGGAAATTACCCCATCAACAGCTTGAGTCCTATCGGGGCTAGTGGCAATTTAAGCACCTCTAGCAACATTGTACCGATGGTTGTAGAACAGTCGGGGATGGGAGAAAGGGCATTTGATATCTACTCCCGCTTACTGCGCGAGCGGATTATTTTTTTGGGAACACCGATAGATGATGTTGTCGCTAATTCTATTGTTGCCCAATTACTTTTCCTCGATTCTGAAGACGCGGAAAAGGATATTCAATTGTACATTAATTCTCCTGGTGGCTCTGTCTACGCGGGTATGGCAATCTATGATACAATTCAACAAATACGTCCCGATGTTGTAACTATCTGTTTTGGACTAGCCGCAAGCATGGGGGCATTTTTATTAACATCTGGAACTGCCGGAAAGCGGATGTCTTTACCTGACTCCCGGATTATGATTCACCAACCCCTGGGTGGCGCTCAAGGGCAAGCTATTGACATTGAAATTCAAGCGCGAGAAATTCTTTACATCAAGGGTGAATTAAATCAGTTAATGTCTAAACATACTGGTCAACCCTTGGAAAGAATTGAAACTGATACCGAGCGCGACTTTTTCATGTCAGCAGAAGAGGCGAAGAATTATGGTTTGATTGATCAGGTCATTTCTCGACAAAATCTGCCCACAGCAGGGTAAATCGTCATCATTCTGAAATAAGAGGCTGATATGTCTAAGTACGACTCCCATTTAAAATGTTCATTTTGTGGTAAGTCTCAAGAGCAAGTCCGTAAATTAATCGCAGGTCCGGGAGTCTACATCTGCGATGAATGCGTTGACTTGTGTAATGAAATCCTTGATGAGGAGTTGCTGGATACTAATACTGCGGCAGCATCACAACCAACTCAAAAGTCAGAACCAGCGGAAAAACGGCGGACACGTTCGTCTAATCTCTCATTTAATCAAATTCCTAAACCGAGGGAGATTAAAAATTATTTAGACGAACACGTGATCGGCCAAGATGAAGCTAAAAAAGTGCTATCTGTCGCTGTTTACAATCACTACAAACGGTTGGCTATTCTTCAGGCTAAAGGCAGTGCCAAAGTTGAGGCTGATGATGCTATAGAACTACAAAAGTCCAATATTTTACTTATTGGTCCGACTGGTTGCGGTAAGACTTTATTGGCACAAACTCTCGCTAAAATTCTGGATGTCCCCTTTGCTGTGGCTGATGCTACAACCCTAACTGAAGCGGGGTATGTGGGGGAAGATGTGGAAAATATCTTGTTGCGTTTGTTGCAGGTGGCGGATTTGGATGTGGAAGAGGCTCAACGGGGCATTATCTACATTGATGAAATTGATAAAATCGCCCGCAAGAGTGAAAATCCCTCGATTACCAGGGATGTTTCTGGAGAAGGGGTACAACAGGCTTTGCTGAAAATGTTGGAGGGGACTGTTGCTAATGTTCCCCCTCAAGGCGGACGTAAGCACCCATATCAAGATTGTATCCAAATTGATACGAGTAATATTTTGTTTGTCTGTGGTGGGGCTTTTGTCGGTTTGGAAAAGGTTGTAGATCAGAGAGTGGGTAAAAAGTCAATCGGCTTTGTTCAACCAGGAGATGTGCAAACTAAGGAAAAACGCGCTGCGGATACATTGCGTCATTTGCAACCGGATGATTTGGTGAAATTTGGCATGATTCCTGAGTTTATTGGGCGGATTCCCATGGTGGCTGTGGTAGATCCTCTGGATGAGGACGCGCTGATGGCAATTCTAACTGAACCACGCAGCGCTTTGGTGAAACAGTACCAAAAACTGTTGAATATGGATAATGTCCAGTTAGATTTTAAACCAGATGCTTTGAAAGCGATCGCTCAAGAGGCTTATCGGCGAAAAACTGGAGCGCGGGCTTTACGCGGTATTGTGGAAGAGTTGATGCTGGATGTAATGTATGAGTTACCTTCTCGTAAGGATGTGACTCGCTGTACTATTACTAAGGAAATGGTGGAAAAACGTTCTACTGCGGAACTGATTGTACATCCTTCTTCTTTACCTAAACCAGAGTCGGCTTAATTGTCAGTTGTCAGTAGGGGCGAAGCATTTGGAAGATAAATTATCGGTCATTGCCAAAAATAGTTCTCCAAATGCTTCGCCCGTACAGTTGTCAGAAGCATTTGGAAGATAAATTATCGGTCATTGCCAAAAATAGTTCTCCAAATGCTTCGCCCGTACAATTGTCAGTGGTCAGTTGTCAATTGACAATTGTTAGTTTTTAATTTTTAATTCTTAATTGTGACAATGAGTTATATAAATGTTCGGGGTGTTGATCATTATTACGAGTGGATGAAAAAACCATCAGATGTTATGAAACCAGTGATGGTTTTTTTGCATGGTTGGGCTGGTTCAGCAAGATATTGGCAAAGTACGGCTGAGGCTTTATTAGATAATTTTGATTGTTTATTATATGATTTACGGGGTTTTGGCCGTTCTCAATGTCAGCCTCATTTAAGTTATGAATTAACAGAATATGCGGAAGATTTGGCGGTTTTATTAAATGAGTTAAATCTTGATCGTGTTTATATTAATGCCCATTCTATGGGTGCTTCTATTGCTACTTTATTTTTTAATCGTTATCCCCAAAAAGTTGAAAAGGGAATTTTAACTTGTAGTGGAATTTTTGAATATGATGAAAAGGCTTTTTCTGCTTTTCATCAATTCGGTGGTTATGTAGTTAAATTCCGTCCCCAATGGTTAAGTAAAATTCCCTTGGCTGATAGAATGTTTATGGCTAGGTTTTTACATCGTTCTATTCCTAAAGCTGAACGACAGGCTTTTTTAGAAGATTTTATTAATGCTAATTATGATGCGGCTTTGGGGACTATTTATACTTCTGTTAGTCAAGAACAAGCGGAAACAATGCCGGGAGAATTTGCGAAATTAACTATCCCAACTTTGCTAATTGCTGGGGAATATGACATTATTATTCCGGCTAAATTAGGAAAAACAGCGGCGGCTTTAAGTGATAAGGTTGAATTAAATATTATTCCCAATACGGGACATTTTCCGATGTTGGAAGACTCAGAAACTTATTTGGCAAAAGTCAAAGAGTTTTTAAGTTGTTCGTAATTGGGTTTGAGCCTAAAATTATCTAAAAATAACTACAAATACTACTTTCTTGTCAATAAATGTTCTCCCACCCGCAAAGCATTAGCAATAATAGTTAACGAAGGATTTACCGCAGCACTAGAAGGAAAAAAGCTACCATCAACAACATAAAGATTATCAACATCATGAGTCCGACAATTGATATCCAAAACCGAAGTATTTGCATCTTCACCAAAACGACAAGTACCACATTGATGAGTAACTTCTCTTAAACCCATTTTTTGAGGAATATGTAAAGTTCCAGATGATTTAAATACAGAAATTGACTGTAAAACCTGAATCCATTGCTGAATTAATTTATTAAATGCTGTTTTATTATTATAAGTATATTCCAGAAAAACCTTCCCATTTCTATTCAAAACCCTATTATTAAAATCTGGTAAATCCTCCGTTATCACTAACCAAGATAGAGAATGATTAGCTATAGCCTCAGCAATAAAATTTGGCATTAAAGGCGGACCATAAGCCATGATTTTATCTTTATTTGCACCACCAAGTAATTGCACACTACCCATAGGATAATCAAAGTCTTGATTTCCCCAATAAAAATCAGTAAAAGCCAAAGTTTTGGGAAAAACGGTATGATTCCTCTTAGTATTCAAGGTCATAACCACAGCAAAATTATGTGCCATGTAATTTCGTCCCACAAGATTAGAACTATTAGCTAATCCATTGGGGTGATGATCATTGGCAGATTTCAATAACAATAATTGTTCTAAAACTAAAATTTTCTTGCCACTGGATGCTAATTTGTAGGCTAAAGTTCCACCTCCAGCACCAGTACCAATGATGATAAAGTCGTAATAATTGACAGTCATTGTTTACTATTTTTTGCTCTAGAACCGGAGGCAAATACAGCTATTCTACTTCTACCTATTAAGTTTGTTAAAATAGATGAATTATGTTGTTTAAAATTAGAGATTAGTCATTAATTTAGCCTGTCTTAATTGTTAATTCTGTATTTTAAATCCTATCAGCAACAGAGCAGAATCGTCCAAGGAGGACATTTTGCAGTAAAATTAGGGCTTTGCATAGAGGAAAGAAAAAAAATGACCCGTGTGATCATCGTGCGTCATGGTCAAAGTACCTACAATATAGAAAAACGTATTCAAGGGCGCAGTGATGCCTCATCATTAACCGCAAAAGGTCAAAATGATGCCAGTCAAGCAGGTAAAGCCCTCAGTAGTATTTCCTTTCAAGCTATTTATAGTAGTCCCCTCCAGCGAGCAAAATCCACAGCGGAAATTATCCGCAGTCAATTAGCTACACAATCTCCTGTGATTCAAATTGATGAAAACTTAGTAGAAGTTGATTTACCTCTGTGGGTAGGAATGACTACAAGTGAAGTCAAAGAAAACTTTACTGAAGATTACCGCACCTGGAAAGAACGTCCCCACGAGTTTCGCATGGTTGTCAATGAAGATTCCAGGACTAGAGAACATTTCCCAGTTCTGGCTTTATACGCTCAAGCCAAACAGTTTTGGCAAGAGGTTCTCCCCCAACACCAAGGCGAAACTATCCTGATTGTGGGTCATAATGGCATCAATCGTGCCTTAATTAGCACAGCCTTGGGAATTGCCCCCAGTCGTTACCATTGCTTACAACAATCTAACTGCGGAATTAGTATCTTGAATTTTACTGGTGGTTTGGGTGAACCAGTGCAGTTAGAATCCATGAATCAAACCCAACATTTGGGTGAAACTTTCCCTTCCTTGCGTCCTGGTCACGAAGGCGTAAGATTATTATTAGTGCGTCACGGGGAAACAGAATGGAATCGTCAAGGCAAATTTCAAGGACAAATTGATATTCCCCTCAATGATAATGGTAGAAACCAAGCTGCAAAAGCCGCAGAATTTCTCAAAGACGTAAATATTGATTTTGCTGTTAGCAGTACCATGTCCCGTCCCAAGGAAACAGCGGAAATTATCTTAAAATATCATGCTAGTTTGAAATTAGAACTATTTGCTGGTTTAAGAGAAATTAGTCATGGACTTTGGGAAGGCAAATTTGAATCAGAAATTGAGCAAGAATTTCCTGGAGAATTAGAAAGTTGGCGGACAATCCCCGCAAAGGTGCAAATGCCAGAAGGGGAAAATTTAGAACAAGTAAAAAAACGGAGTGTTGCCGATTGGAATACCATAGTTAAAAATGCCCAATCGCAGCAATTACAATTAGGATTAGTAGTAGCCCATGATGCCACTAATAAAACTTTGTTGTGCCATATTCTCGGTTTATCTAACGAGAATTTCTGGAACTTCCGTCAAGGTAATGGTGCTGTGAGTGTCATTGATTATCCTCATGGTATTCAAGGTTATCCAGTTCTGCAAGCGATGAATATTACTGGGCATTTAAGTAATGGTGTTCTTGATAAAACTGCGGCTGGTGCATTGTAGTTGAGATAAGTTGTTAGGGTAATTGATGAATTGCCCTAATATCAAATAGAGTAGGAGATTGAGAATAATTGAACGCAGATAAACGCAGATAAACGCAGATAAGAAGGGATGAATTAATGGATTTAAACGGAAATTGTTACAATCTAATTCACAAAGTGCCTGATACCGGAGATAGATGGTACAAAATATGGTACAAACGATAGACTTATTAAATTAAACACACTGATATTCTAAAATCATGAAAGCATCTGCTAAGTTCGACTTTGAAGACGAGAAATTTAATGCCCCACCGTCCCAAGTGATTCCCTGGGGTTTAATGATCAATCCTCGCTATGGTACAGATGGTTTACAAAGCTATGGTTTAGCGATTAGCCGTGATAATGCTCAATCTGTTGGGTTTGAAGCAGATGATAATTGGCAACAGGTAGAACATGAATTTAGTTCTGGAGAAGTAGAAACAATATTTATTACTACTACTCCTAAGCTGGTGATTGTGCGTCGCGGTCCGTTATCTGTGCAAGATCGGGAAACCAAGATTAGACTAGGTACATACAAAGATTACAAAGAAGAGTTTTTAGCTGATAAACTTAAATTCAAAATTTATACTCGCCATTTGATTTTTTTAGTCGGTGAAGATAAAAAGTTTTTGCATCAATCACCTCTACAATTAACTCTGAGTGGTTCACCCGGCGCTAGTTTTGGTAAAAATTACTCTGAATATCAACAAGGGAGAATTACTGGCGGTTTTGCTGGGGAATTGGAAAAAGCTTATGCTGGTTTTCAAAAGAAACCAATAACTCCCAAGGGTCCTTTATTTCATGCTCATGGGATTTTTTGCCCTATCATTGAACCGGAAGAAAGAGGAATAGAACCGAATATTGCTTTGGTAGCTTCAACTGTAGATTATAAACATCCCACAATTTCAACTTTAACTGATTATATGATTGCCTCAGATTCCCCTGAGTCAGCAATTATTTGTAAGACTTTTGAAGAATACAAAGAATTTGGTAAGGAAGTAATTAAACCAGAGGCTTCTAAAGTAGAAACTTCTGGTGTTACTAGTTCTTATGTCTATGCGGATGACGATGAATTTAGTTATCCACCGTATTAGGTAGTAGGGGAGCAGGGGAGAAATTTTCTTCTTTCTTTCTCCTGACTCCTGACTCCTGACTCCTGACTCCTATTCTTTGAGTAATAAATAGAATAGTAAACCGTTACCGCCGGAAATACCAGCGCGATCGCCTGCTAATTCACCAGAACCCATGAAATAATCAACTCTTCCCGGTCCTTTAATTGCACTACCTGTGTCTTGATCTAAGACAAAACGGTTAACTAGACGAGATTCCAGTTTGCCACCATTAGTAGGATAAGGAAATGAATTGATAATTAGGGCTAATGCACCCGGTGGCATGAGAGATTTATCTGTAGCAATGGAACGTTCCGCAGTGACAGGAACAAGAATACTACCCGTCGCTGGTGTACCGTTAGTTTCTGCAAAGAAAACAAATCTTTCCCAACGGGGTAAATAATTACTTAACTCCTTGGGATGTTGGCGAAAATAAGTAATTAATTTAGGCATAGTTAAACCACTAAGTGGTAGTTTGCCATCTTTTGCCAGTTCTTTACCAATGGAAGTCCAAGCATAATCAGTTCCTCCAGCATAACCAACGGATGTTCTGCGTCCATTGGTTAATTTAATTTGGGCTGAACCTTGGATATGAACCATGTATGGATCTAGACGATTGCTAAACCAGAGAAGTTCTAACCCTCGTAACTTGCTTTTATCCCCTAGTAATCCATTTTTGCCTTCTAAATCAATCCGTTTGGGATGGGGTTTTGGCCAGTTTTGAAAATCTGCGGGCAGACGATAAAGAGGATATTTGTATACAGAAGTCCTGACACGGCTGGCAGTATACACAGGCTCATAATAAGCAGTAAACTTAACAGTCCCCTTACCATCGTTGCCTACAGACTGGTAAAAGACAAATTCCCGGCGCACAGCAGCTTGTAATTCTGCCGCTGACTGAGAACTTACAACTAGTTGTCGAAAGCGTAGCAAACTCCGCTGCACCCGATTTAGGGTAATTCCCTTGATTGGGTAAGTTTGATAGATAGTGATCGCTTTATTGGTTGCCAAATAGCGCAAACTGTTATCTATAGAACTTAGCAATGCTTGTTTATCACCTTGTTTACCCCAAAGTTGTTCGTCCAAACCCAGGCAATTTTGGGGGGTACAAACAGTTTCTAAATTAATAGGTTCGAGGGCTGGTAATACTGCTGGTGGTAATTCAGGCGTTACTGGGATTGTAACTGGCTGCGAATGAGGAGCTTGAGCGACAACTGACGAAAGTGGATTTATCAAGGCAATTCCCAGACTTAAAGCAAGCAAAGTAAGGTTTTTTCTCATTTTTATCTTTCAATACTGGAATTAAAAATTGGTTCTACTCGAATCCCTGCAATCTTAGACGGGCGTACCACCATATATTCTCCCTGAATATTTTTAATCGGTACGCTAATAAAATCATGAGAAGCTGACTTTGGCACAAGCTCACCGCTATACCACTTTTGAAATTCTTGAATAGTAGGAAAGCGCACTTCTTCCCGATGTCCATTGTCTAAGAGCAGGAAGACAGCATATTCACTCGGAGTTCTGGGCATAAATTTACATGACTAAAGATACAGCTACGCCATTGTTCACCACGTTACACCACTTTGACAGTCTCAGGGCTAAATTTGCGTTCCTAAGTTTTAAGTTTCCGGCATTTCGCATATTCCTATTAGGCAATGGTAGGAAAATAATTTTCGGTGAATCAGCAAGATGGAATGTTTTGATCCTGTTCCTAGGTTATGTTTATATTTGAGGTTTTTGACCTCTTGGCTACAAGTCACAGTAAAAATGTCTAATCAAGTTTGGTTATCACAGTTAAAAATACACCGAGCGATCGCGGTGATTCGCGCCCCAAAAATGGTATGGGGTGAGCAAATGGCCATAGCTGTAGCATCTGGGGGAATGCAGTTAATTGAAATTACCTGGAATAGCGATCATGCACCCGAATTAATTTCCCAACTCCGCGCCAAATTACCTAACTGTATGATTGGGACAGGAACGTTATTTAATGTCCAACAGTTAGAAGATGCGATCGCTTGTGGGGCGCAATTTCTCTTCAGTCCCCACACTGATCCCGAAATGATTCAAGCCGCAGTAGCCAAAAATATTCCGATTATTCCCGGTGCATTGACACCGACAGAAATTATTACCGCTTGGAATTATGGAGCAAGTTGTGTCAAGGTGTTTCCTGTGCAATCAGTGGGAGGAACTAGTTATATCAAAAGTTTACAAGGACCTCTTGGGCATATTCCCTTAATACCTACTGGTGGGGTGACATTAGAAAATGCCAAAGATTTTTTGCAAGTTGGTGCGGTAGCCGTAGGGTTGAGTAGCGAATTATTTCCGCAAGCATCAGTGTTACAGAAAAATTGGCAAGCAATCAGTCAACAAGCAAAAACCCTCATGCAGAGGTTACAATAGTAGTTGCAGCACTTTCCGGTGTGATGAGGTACTTATGTAGCGAGCAAGATGCCCGCACTACAAGAGTTTCATAATTCAAGTTTGTATCTCATGGTTTTGGAGATGAATAAGCAGGAGCTTTATCAATTGCACCCATTCTATCAAGTGGCCAAAAACGAGCTACAGCCCGACCAATCATATTTTTTCGGGGAACAACACCCCAACAACGCCCATCATAACTATTAGGACGATTATCACCGAGCATTAAGTAAGAATTTGCGGGAATAATTTCCGGTTTAGCCAAAAAAGGAGGTTGGAGTCCGCTACTATTGCAAGCTTCAACAAAAGTCCGCACAGAAGAGGATAGGTAAACATTTTCCGGTAGAGGCTGGCTATTTATATATACTTTCCCTTCTCTGAGTTCTACTTTTTCCCCAGGTAAACCAATTACTCTTTTAATAAATGCTTCCCGTTCAGGATTATTCTGTATTTCTTGTGGCGGTAAAAATACGACTATATCTCCCCGTTCGGGGTTAGCAAATTTATATTTCACTTTATCAACAATAATCTTGTCTGCCAGCCACTGGTCTTTGACACCATGGAGGGTTGGTTCCATAGAACCAGTAGGAATCCAACGGGCTTCGGCAACAAAGGTACGAATTCCTAGAGCCAGAAAGATACTCAAGATCATCGTTTTACCTAGCTCTACTATCCAGGAATTATCGGGTTCTTGACTAGAGTTTTTATCAGACGCTTGATTTTGCATGAAATTGTTGAAGTATGTTAGGAGACTAGTATTGAACTCAGACAGATAGACTTGATATTATTAATCTTAACCAGATGGAGCAGATGACAGTTAAATAAAGTAAAAAATCTAGTGCTTTTCTGTTGTCAGCTACAAACATTCAGGTTTTTAGCTTACTTGATGATAAACATTCTTTAACACAAAACCAAAATTAAAGGTTCTTCGTGCCAATTAAGTTTACCTTAAAGAAAAAGTTATCTATCATCCATAAATAGTTCCTTTATCCCGAAAAATCTTAAATCCATGTCAAATCCACAAAGTTTACTGATTCGTCACGCTGAAATTATTTTACCCAATGGTGAGTCAATGATTGGGGATGTGTTGATAGAAGGAAGGCACATAACCCAAGTAGGACAAGAAATTGCTAATGCTACACCCACTCATGAGATTGACGCAAAAGGATTAACTTTGTTGCCTGGTGTGATTGACCCCCAGGTGCATTTCCGTGAACCAGGACTAGAATACAAAGAAGACTTGTTTACTGCCAGTTGTGCTTGCGCTAAAGGGGGTGTGACTTCCTTTCTGGAAATGCCGAATACAAGACCTTTAACCATTACTCAATCAGCTTTAGATGATAAGTTACAACGGGCAGCCCAGAAGTGCTTAGTTAATTATGGCTTTTTTATTGGGGCTACGGCTGATAATTTACCAGATTTACTCTCTGCCCAGCCGACACCGGGAATTAAGATTTTCATGGGGTCAATGCACGGAGATTTGTTGGTGAGTCAGGAAGACTCTCTAGAGGCGATTTTTGCCCAAGGAAGCCGTTTAATTGCTGTTCATGCGGAAGATCAAGAGAGAATTAAGCAACGAAAACAGGAGTTTGCGGGGATTACAGATTTGGCTATTCATTCCCAAATTCAAGATAATCAAGCTGCATTATTAGCCACCCAATTGGCATTAAAACTTTCTAAGAAATACCAACGCCGGTTACATATTCTGCATATGTCAACAGCGGAGGAAGCGGAGTTGCTGCGTGAGGATAAACCAAGTTGGGTGACGGCAGAGGTAACACCACAACATTTACTTCTGAATACTAATGCTTATAACACTATTGGTAGTTTAGCGCAAATGAATCCACCTTTGCGATCGCCCCATGATAATGAAGTTCTCTGGCAAGCTCTACGTGATGGTATCATTGACTTCATTGCCACTGACCACGCCCCCCACACTCTGGAGGAAAAAGCCCAAACTTACCCCAACACCCCTTCAGGAATGCCCGGTGTAGAAACTTCTTTACCTTTAATGTTAACTGCTGCAATGGATGGAAAATGTACTGTTGCCCAAGTTGTGCAATGGATGTCTAAAGCGGTCGCGGTAGCTTATGGTATTGCCAATAAGGGAGAAATTACTCCTGGTTATGATGCTGATTTAGTTTTGGTAGATTTAAAAAATTACCATGAAGTTAAACGGGAAGAAGTTGTCAGCAAGTGTGGTTGGAGTTCCTTTGAAGGTTGGAATTTAACAGGTTGGCCTGTAACAACAATTGTCGGCGGTGAAATTGTTTATAATCAAGGTCAGCTAAATACCCAAGTTCGTGGACAAGCTTTAACTTTTAATGGGTGACAAGGTAGCTAAAAATCTTGTAAGTAAGCAGGCCAAATTAATGATATAAAAAGTTTGGATTTAATGTAGGGGTAGTGCCTCCGTGCCTACCCCGGTATTTAGGGCAACCACAGGGGGTTGGCCCCCTACAAAATTGATTGGTTTAGGGATTTTTTAAATGTTCAATTTATTTTGCAAGGGCAACCACAGGGGGTTTGCCCCTACTTGGATTGCGTTTCCGGCTTTCTTCAGTGAGTTGGACAAAATTAAATTCACGGGAACAGGGAACAGAAAAATCAATTGTGTAATTAATTCTGTTCCATTACTCATAACTGTAGTTTTGTATTCGCATAATGTTAATAATTGCCTGTTTAGATGCGGTTTACAACTATCTGTTTAATATTAAATTTGTATCTATTATTGTGGTTATTATGATAATATTGCGTATATCCTGCGTAAATTCTCTGTTTTAAATTAAGATTAAAGCATCAAATTCTGGCAAGTATCTAAGATGATTATGCGAAATCGGATATTTAGTATTTTATTGCTCACCTTATCTCTAACTACCACACCCCAGCTTGTATTTGCTCAAAATACTGTCCAACAGCTATTTAAACAAGGTGAAACAGCGGAAGCGGTGGGTGACAACTCCCAAGCGGAGACGATTTGGCGTAAGGTTTTGCAGGTTGAACCCAATAATGGCAAAGCTTATAACAATTTGGGTAATGCTTTACGACGACAGGGAAAATTACCAGAGGCTTTAGCAGCACACCAAAAAGCCCTACAACTCAACTCTAATGATGCAGAAGCCTATGTTGGTATAGGTAATGTATTAAATAACCAAAGTAAGCCAGATGAGGCTTTAGCGTACCATAAAAAGGCTTTACAGCTTAATCCTAAATTAGCTATTGCTTACAAAGGTCTTGGCATTGCCCTGAGAGACCAGAAGAAATTAGATGAGGCTGTTGCTGCTTACCAAAAAGCTATTGAACTTGACCCTAAATATGCTATT
>NZ_LJOQ01000096.1:0-45375 GCF_001672255.1 Anabaena sp. AL09 | reverse complement strand
ACCAAAAAGCTATTGAACTTGACCCTAAATATGCTATTGCTTACAACAATCTTGGCATTGCCCTGAGTGACCAGAAGAAATTAGATGAGGCGATTTCCAACTATAAAACAGCCCTATCATTACCAGAAGATACTTCTACAACTCCGACAACTGCCCATACTTTAGCTAATAATAATTTAGGTTTAGCATTGCAAGACCAAGAAAAGTTTGAAGAAGCTATAAAACATTTCGACAAAGCCGAAGAACTTGACCCCAATTATATATATGCCAGTAACAACAATATAGAAGCCCGAAAATTATGGATTGAAAAACAGAATAAACTAGCCAGTGTAGAAAGCGATATCAACTTTTTGCCCAAAAATGACCCCAATTTACCTGTTAAACGTTCTGTCGTCCTCATTACTGCCAAGTTTTCTAACAGCCAACGTCAAGGAATTGAGGTTGGGACTGGTGTAGTTATCCAGCGAGATGCTAATCGGATATTAATCCTCACCAATCGTCATGTGATTTTTGATGGCAATGAACAAGGTGAAAATATTCAAGTGGAGTTTTTCAGTTCCCCACCAACAGGTAAAGTCAGAATGAGGAGAAATACCGAATTATTGAAAATGACTCCTACAGATGAACTCGATTTAGCTGTTTTGGAAATTACCGATAAACTACCAGAAGATATCCAACCTTTATCAATGTCTACTACCATCAACCCTGCAATGCCTATTCAAATTATCGGTCATGATGCTAAACGAGGTGAAGATAAATCATGGTCTGTTCAATCAGGAAAAATCAATTATCAGAACCAACAATTACAAATATCTGCAACGGCACTTAAACCTGGTTATTCTGGCAGTCCTGTGATAGACTCAAAAAATCGGCTCATAGGCATAGTTTATGCCCGAAAAACGGGTGAAACCCAGAACTTTGCCTATCCTATATCTGTAGTTAAAAAACAATTGTCCATCTGGAAAATTACTTTAACAAAATCATGAGTTATAAAATTCTACTGGCCAGCTTATTAATCTTCAGCATTAATCCTCTCTCTGCTGTTGCCTCTTGTCCTCAAGGAAATGCCCGTTCTACAGATTATATCCGCCGTCAATCACCCAACCGTTGTGAAGGCATCAAACTCGAACCATTAAGCGGTAATAGCTTGAGTTTAATTTCCATTGCTACCCGCAACATTGCCAATTATGGTAATACCCTAACCTTACAAGTTCCCCGCATTAAAGATGGTAAAAATCCTCAAGTTATAGTCAAATCATTGGATGATAATTATCACTATCAATTAGATGATTTGCTATTATCTAACAATGGTGCAAATTTCGGCTTTAGCTGGGATACTTACGTTCTTAAAAAAGCCAATATTCCTGCAAATAAACTCCGCGCTGTAGCATCCTATAGCCTGGGTTCTCAAAATGTCTATGTTCCCGTCACATTGGGACAAACTTCTGGTAAATACGAGTTTGTTTTTTATTCTCAAGATCGAGTTAAATTTACCAGTTTAAAAATCCTTCCACTCACAGATCAAAAAGATCAACAGCCTGTATATAGTACATCTCGCACTACCCCCAATAGTGGTGAAATTAGTTTTACATGGGATGGAAGTAAGTCTCCAAAGGGACGTTATGAACTTCACTATATTGCTAATATTGAACGCAGTAATGAACCAAGTGATAGAATTGAACGACGCATTGTATTTGAACATAACCCCAATTGGTTAAAATAAATCATGGGATATAGGCAAAAAGGCAGACAGAAATCTTCTCACAATTCCAGATTTAGTAAGATCAAGAACTTTATTATTACTAAGTCTGGTTTAATTCGTACAGGATTCAATAATCATTTTCTCCAGCAATTGCCAAATCTAAAACAATATCTAATCCAGCAAAAATCATCTTTCTTGGTGATAATATTGCTTGTGGTTTTGTTTATTATTACTATTGGTGCTATTGTCCCTGGAAACCATACATTTGAAGGTAATCTTATTTTTAAAGAAATGAGTTTTACTTATGATGATAATCAACCTAAACTGTTTTTAGGAAATATTAAAAATGTTAAAGAACTAGAAACCGAAGGTATACAAACATTAACCTTTACTGGCAGTTTTCAAAGTCAATCTTCACCAGAAATTGATAAATTAAATTCCTTAGAAATCCAACTTACAGACAGGGAAAGTAAAATTATTATTACTCCAGCCAGTTCTAAGACAGAAAGCGAAATTAGTCTCAAAGAATTACGACTACAACCACAAACAAGAATAGCTAAATTAAATTATGATTTTTATCGTCAACAATTAGCTTTTTCTCTTCTTCCCAATTCTCAAAATAATCCCAATTCCTTAGAAATATATTTAGGTGAACAGCCTATTAAAGTTATTGTAGAAGGCTATAAAATCCCTAGTTTAAATTTACCGAATTCACAAGATGATCAAGCACAATTAGAGTTTATTGTCAACCCCGATAATAAAGAATTTACCTTTAAAATTCAAGAAAATACTAATATTTATCTCACTCTATCAAAACCGCCAAAATATGAATCAGAACAATGGTTTAGAGGCAAAATAAAAACTAAAGATGTCACATTTACTCATGTAGATAGAAATGGTGGCAACCTCAGAGATGATTTAGAAATATCTACCATTGTCGAAGGCAAAATCCGCATGGCAGAACAGGATCGAGAAATTAAAGAAAATCAATTTCTGATGGGAGAAGACACTAATAAACCGTTAAATATTCAACTTATCCGCAATTTGCAAATAATGCCTGATAAAAAAGGCATAGAAGCCCGTTTTTCTGGTAAAACCAAACAAATTCAAATTGGATTAGATCAAGATTTTCCTGTTTCTAGTATCCAAGGTAGTTGGTTAGATGGTGTTTTACCCCGTGATGCCATTATTGCCCTATTTTCCTTTGGCGCTGCTACGGTTGCTAACCTTCTTTCTTGGTTATTTAGTAATACTAATTCCCGCAAACCATAATTTCGGCTTGACGGCTGCCATTTTCACCATAGTTTAAACATATCTTTAAATAACTATCTGGTAGATATGGCATTCTTTCAGCCCATTCAATGGCGACAATTCCCGGTATTACTTCTATGCCTTCCCAGTAACTTTCTAGATTCAATCCTGTCACTTCTTGAGATTCTAAACGGTATAAATCTAAGTGATAAAGAGGAATACGTCCTTCTGTGTACTCATTAATCAGAGTAAAAGTAGGACTAACAATAGAGTCAATTATCCCCAATCCTTTACCAATACCTTGCACCAAAGTAGTTTTACCAGCACCTAAATCACCTTCTAGCAAAATCACACTTCCAGCATTCAAAGTTTCCCCAAGGGTAATACCTAATTGCTGCGTAGCTTCTATGTCAGGAAGGAAAATTTTAGTCATTGGTAATTGGTAATTGGTAATTGGTAATGTCTAAGCATTATCCAGTGTATCGGGATTAACGCCTAAATCACGCAACAGTTGTCCTAGTTGTTCAACTTTTCTTTTTGCTTCTATTGTTTCTTGTTCAGCAAGAATAACTCTTTCATTAGCAGCAATAGCTTCTTCTGTTGGTTCAGGAATTAATTCTCCTGTTAGTGTGAACCACCTTAACCATAACTTGGGAATATCTCGAAATGTCCCTTGCCATAATCCCAAACTTAAACCTAATTCTGGCATTGGTAAGCGTCCCTCAGTCATATTAATAGGTTCATAATGACCACCTACTAACTGGAATGCGCGAACTTCGTTGGTGTAGCGGCTAAAAACAATGTAGTAGGGAATCCTTAAAATACGTTCATAGACTTCCCATTTTGTGGGAGGTTTACCTATTTGACTTTTTCTATTACCTAAATCTTCATCTTCTGTACCAGGAGATAATAATTCTACAACTACAAAAGGGTTTGCTGGTTCTTGCCAAGTGACATAACTTAAACGCAAATCTTGGCCATTATATAATTTGGGGACTCCTACTACACCAAACCAATCTGGGCGTTTATACCATAAAGGATTTTGCAGATCATAATAAAGATTCAGATCAGCAGCACTATAAACAAGTTCTGAACTCCAGGTTGTTGGCTGAAATGTTAAATATAAAAGTAAAGGTTGTAAAAAATGAAAGTCGTCTGGCAAGCCTTTTTCCTCTGGGTTTTCGCTAGGTAAATCATACATTGTCGGTAAAGTTTCCCAAGGGGGAAGGGGTGGTTCAGTTTGAGAAATGATGGAAGAAGTCATAAATATGTTAGGTTGGTAATTGGTAATGGGGAAATATATTTCCCCGTCCCCAGTTTTTACTTCCCGTGATGCGCTCCACTGTACCATTCTAATAAAACTTTGGCTAGTTTTTGGGGGTCATGGCGAACAGCACCATATTCATCTTCAAATAAAATATTAGCAGGAACTATTCGCCGTCCTAATTGGGTAACAGATTCTCGGTCTAAAAAAACTGGATGAGCATTTTGTTGGGCATAACGGATAAGCGCTTGGGCTGAGGGTGTTTTTTTATGAACTAATACAGCATCGAATAACCTTCTATTGCCACAAGCATCATCTATGGCTTGAATATGTTCAGCAACGCTATATCCATCAGTTTCTCCTGGTTGGGTCATGATATTGCAGATATAAATGCGGGGTACATTGGTAGCGGCGATCGCATCGGCAATTTCTCCAACTAATAAATTAGGAATTAAGCTTGTATAAAGACTACCCGGACCAATAATAATGTAATCAGCTTCTTGAATGGCTTTAATTGCCGCGGGAACTGCCGGTGGATTTTCAGGAATACAACCAATTTTGACAATTTTTCCCGCAGCTTTGGGAATATTCGACTCACCCTCAATGCGGCGGCCATCTGTCAATTCTGCCCAGAGACGGACATCACTGAGGGTAGCAGGTAAAACTTGTCCTCTCACCGCTAATACTTTAGAACTGGCAGCGATCGCTTGCACCAAATCCCCAGTAATATCAGTCATGGCTGTTAAAAACAAATTACCAAAACTGTGACCTGTTAAGCCATCTCCAGCCCGAAAGCGATATTGAAATAATTCCGTCAGTAATTTTTCTTCATCAGCTAGTGCTGCTAAACAATTGCGGATATCTCCAGGTGGTAAAACGCCAAACTCTTCGCGCAATCTACCAGAAGACCCGCCATCATCTGCTACGGTGACAATAGCAGTAATATTAGCACTATAAGTTTTTAAGCCTCTGAGTAACGTTGAAAGTCCAGTTCCACCACCAACAACTACAATTTTTGGACCACGGTATAAGCGACGGTGGGCTAAGAGGACATCTATCAATTCCTCTTCATTCACTCCAGGTCTGAGGACTTCGGTAATTGAACCGACGGTGCGGGATTGTCCCCACAGCACCAACAGGACACCACAAAGAAGGAGTAATGGACCACTAATATAGTTGGGCAAAATATTCGCGAGGAGTCCCAAAAGACCTTTTAGCAACTCTAGTATCCAAAAAATGGGGGTTAATTTTACCCAAATAGCCAACCCCAAACTGGCTAAGACAACACCCCCAACAGTAATCAGTAACCAGCGTTTCACCGCTAATCCAGGGGATAACCATTTGAACCATTGGTTAACCCGGTGGGAAGTGCGACTGTGAGACTCTAGTTGTAGCGAATTAATGGCTTGTTTCAAAAAACCGATGAACATACTTAATAGGGAAAGTTGGTAAAAACAATATTTAACAGAAACTTAACATCACCTGCTTTCAATACTGAAAAAACCATAAGTTTGATTTAATCCTTTATATTTCAGGGAGGATAGGGAATCAACAGTTGAGGAAAATACCTATCTTACTTTTGCGGCGTTGTGTTTTACCAATTTAATAAAAGTGAATTTGATGAAAAAGCGAATTTTAGGAATAGATCCAGGACTGGCAACTGTGGGATTTGGGGCAATTAATTGGCAACAAAGTCAAAATAAAGGACAAGAGACAACGGTAGAGATGGTAGATTTTGGCGTAATTCGCACAAATGCTGATGTGGAAATGACTCAGCGACTATGTATTTTATTTGATGATTTACACAGCGTGATGGAGGACTTACAGCCAGATTTGGTGGCAATTGAAAAGTTATTTTTTTATCGGATGGCAAATACCATTGTTGTAGCACAAGCCAGGGGTGTACTGATGTTAGTTTTAGGACAGCGTAAGCTTCCTTATGTAGAATTTGCACCTCCCCAAATTAAGCAAGCTTTAACGAATTATGGTAAAGCAGATAAAGCAGAAGTGCAAGAGGCTGTGATGCGGGAGTTGGATTTAGATGAAATTCCTCGGCCGGATGATGCGGCAGATGCTTTAGCGGTGGCGTTAACAGCTTCGTTCCAGTTGTGAGATTAACAATTACCAATTACCAATTACCATCTTGATTTACAAATAATCTTAAAATTGATAAACCTAAAATAATTAAAAATAGCACCAAACCAATAGTACAAGCATAGCTAATTTCTAAATTACCAAATGCTTGTTCATACAAATAATAAACAATTGTCTTAGAACTATTCAGCGGTCCACCTTGGGTCATAATATAAACTTCTTCAAAAACTTTAGTTGCCGAAATCGCCGAAATTACAGCCACTAAAGCTAAATAAGGTTGCATCAATGGTAAGGTAATATCCCAATGTTTACGAATATCGTCTGAACCATCAATAGCCGCGGCTTCATAAATATCAGCGGGAATGGCTTGCAATCCAGCTAAATAAATAATCATGTAGTAGCCTAAACCTTTCCAAATAGTTACAGCCATAATACTAGCTAAGGAAATGGGAACAATTCCCAATATCTTATCAGGACTTGTTAACCAGGGAATTCCGTCGGGGACAATCCCTAAAGTTTTGAGAATTTGATTCAGCAATCCGTTTTCTGCATATAACCATTTCCAAGCTATCCCAGCTACTACCATAGAAATTACAACTGGGGTATAATATGCTGTTCTAAACCAATTCATTCCCCGCAGTTTTTGATTGACTAAAATTGCTAAAGCCAAGGGTAAAAATACTAAAATTGGCACAACACCAATTAGATAAAGAAATGTATTTTGTAATGTTTGCCAAAAAACTGGATCTTTCGATAAACGCAGGAAATTTTTCCAGCCAATCCATTGAGGAGGATCTCCTATATTTTCATAGTTGGTAAAACTCAGATAAAAGGCTTGAACTGCTGGATAAAAAACAGTTAATGTTAAAATAATTAAGGCTGGTAATAAAAATAAATAAGGTGTTATTCTCTGTTGAATTAAAATCCATTGTTTTGATGTTAATTGCGACATATATTTGAGGATCAAGTTTTAGCAACTATGGTATCTTATTTCGGAGTCTAGATAAAGTTATTTTGATTAATACTTACGCCAAATTGAGAAAAGCCTTGATTTGGAGGTTGGATTGTTTACGTCAGCGTTACGTAGTAATGGCAAAGGTATTATTTTATCATATCAGTAGGATTTCAGAGTCCCACAAAAACTATTTAGCAAATATACTCAAAAATTAAATAGGGAATTAGTAAAATAATCCTTTTCCCTATTCTTCAATAAAATTACAATTCTGGTTTTGTGTCTACTGTTTCATGCTGATTAATTTTCACCTGTTCTAATAAACGAGGCATCCAAGGTAAAGCCAGGAAAATTCCTGATAAAATTAGTAGAAATACAGAAAGTCCAAAAAGTTGGTCGCGGGAAATTTCTAATACACCACGTAAAATTACCTCTCGTAAAGCCGAAACAATCGTAATTTCTACCGCTGCACCTACAGAAATACTCCGTTCTTGCAGATAATCAACTAACAACCGAAACAGTTCTACTAATATCAGAATAAACAAAATATCAGATGTTACCTGCCGTAGATCTAATGGACTTAAAAATGATAAAAACATATCTCCTAAGCGAATGAGCATGACACAAAACAAACTCACGCAAAGGGAGATAACAATAATATCCTGAAAAAGTTCTAAGTTACGAACAATTCTATCCCGTTTAAACAAATTATTGACTTCTATAATTATCCGCTGTGGCATAGTATTTTCTAGAACAGAAAGATAAATCTATTTTAATAATTAACCATTAAACTACTTTGAATAAAGTGAACAGAGAACAATAAGTAATTATCAATTCAAATCAAGGAGGAGATTAACCCCCACTTTCAAACTTTAATTAATTCCTGGTTCTATTTTTTTACTGATACTTCAGTAGCTGATTAACTTTAAGTTAGCCCCGCTGACCTAAGTAGATAAGATTTATCCATTATTAAGTATAAGATTTTATCTATGAATAATGCCCAATGGAGACGGGAATTGCCCACAATTAGGACTATGGAAAGATGCTGTTGGTCTTTTGACTGACGATGATTGTTGACAGTTTTAATTTTCTTAACTGAGAGGATGTTTGAAAAGTGGTATTCCGTAATTTTCATCACATTGCTACCCCCATCCAGTTCCCTCCCCTTTACAAGGGGAGGGTTAGGGTGGGGTAAAAAATATTTGATACATCAACCATAACTTTTCAAACACCCTCTGAGGTATATGTTTTTTAATAAAAATTAATATTCAAGCTGTGCCACAATAAGAGAAAGGCATAAATACTCAATTTATTAAAGAGGGGCGTTATGGTATTACTCACCGAGAAACTAGAAAAGCGTCTGACTATAAATACTGTAGAGATTAGTGAAGATACTACCGCAATTCGGTCATTGGATTGGGACCGCGATCGCTTTGATATTGAGTTTGGTTTACAAAATGGTACAACCTACAACTCTTTTCTGATTCGGGGGGAAAAAATCGCCCTGGTTGATACTTCCCATGAAAAGTTTCGCAAACTTTATTTTGATACTCTCACCGGTTTAATTAATCCCCAAGATATTGATTATTTAATTGTTAGTCACACTGAACCAGATCACAGCGGTTTAGTAAAAGACTTACTACAACTCGCTCCTCATCTAACTGTGGTTGCGTCAAAGGTGGCAATTCAGTTTTTGGAAGATATGGTACATCAACCATTTAACCGCAAAATTGTCAAAAATGGCGATCGCCTAGATTTAGGAAATGGCCATGAATTTGAATTTGTCATTGCTCCTAATTTACATTGGCCGGATACCATTTTCAGCTTTGACCACAAAACCCAAATTCTCTATACCTGCGATGCTTTCGGCTTACATTATTGCTCAGAAAGTACCTTCGATGACGATTTAGCAGCAATAGAAGCTGATTTTCAATATTACTACGAATGTTTAATGGGTCCAAATGCCCGTTCTGTCCTGTCCGCAATGAAACGCATGGCAGAATTGAAAACAATTCGCATGATTGCCACCGGACATGGACCCCTATTGTATCACAATGTGGAAGAATTGACAGGCCGTTATCGCAGTTGGAGTCAAGGCCAAACCAAAGCCGAAACCCCTGTAGGGATATTTTACGTCTGGGAGTACGGTTTTGGCGATCGCATCGCCCAATCTATCGCTAACGGGATGACAAAAACCGGTGTCGCTGTCGAAATAGTAGATTTAGCCAGCGTCAACGAATTACAAGAACTGCGGGAACTGGTAGGACGTTGTACAGGTTTAGTTGTGGGAATGCCCCCAACTTCAGGCAATTCTAACATTCAAGCCGCCCTCAGCACCGTTTTAGGTTCTGCCAAAGAAAAACAAGCCATTGGCATTTTTGAAACTGGTGGAGGAGATGATGAACCCACCTATCCCCTATTAAATAAATTCCGGGCTTTAGGGTTACACTTATCTTTTCCCGTAATTGAAATTCGGGAAACACCCACAGCTAACACTTATAAAAAGTGTGAAGAAGCGGGGACAGACTTGGGACAATGGGTAACAAGAGACAAAAGCATCAAAGCCATGAAATCCCTGGCTGCTGACTTAGATAAAGCCTTGGGAAGAATTAGCGGTGGTTTATATATCATCACAGCTAAAAAATCCGACGTATCCAGTGCCATGTTAGCTTCCTGGGTAAGTCAAGCCAGCTTCAAACCCTTGGGCTTTTCCATTGCCGTCGCCAAAGACCGAGCCATAGAATCACTCATGCAAGTAGGCGATCGCTTCATTCTCAATGTACTCGAAGAAGGCAACTATCAACCGTTAATGAAACACTTCTTAAAAAGATTTGCTCCCGGTGCAGATCGTTTTCAAGGTGTGAAAACCCAACCTGCTGAAAATGGCGCACCTATCCTCACAGATGCCCTAGCATACATAGAATGCGAAGTAGTTAGCCGCATGGATTGTGGTGATCATTGGGCAGTATACAGCACGGCTTACGCCGGTAGAGTATCCAATCCCGATGCCATGACAGCAGTACACCACCGGAAAGTAGGAAACCATTATTAAGTATTGTAGGGGTTTAGCAATGCTAAACCCCTACCCGCTTAAATCAAATAATTAAGTCGTGTTGAGTATAGTCATCTTCAGATGACTTTTACTATGAAACTGGGAATTCATTCCCATTAGAGACGTTCTATAGAACGTCTCTACATTCATTTTCGGAGATGTCTATTGAGCTTAAATTAAGAATTAACCGACTCTAGTGACATCTTCTGAGCCGAGCGCTGCTGTAACTTTCTCCGCAACATCAAAGTACCAAAGACAATCGCCACACCTGCTGGCGCGGCATTAGACTCAAAGGGAACAGGACTAGCATCAATTGAAAAACTGCTAAACGAGCCTGTACTAGAGTTTGTGTTTCTGCCGTTTCCTATATCTAATGTCCATCTGGTGTTGCTATTGAAGAAAAGGCCACTGAAATCCGCCAATGACGCTCCGGTCAACGAATCCACAGCAGTATAGGTGCCAGGTACACTGGAATTCGTCGCCCAAGTACTCCCAGAATCCTGGACAAATTTGTAGTTGCCTAAAGAGAGAGCGGAAGAGGAACCTGTAGTAGCAAACGTACTAAATAGAGACACAGATTGAATCTCTGAATTACTAGTCACATCAAAGGCAGTAAGCTTGGCGGTCAACCTACCTTTATTTCCGTTTAGGCTAAGACCATTAATGGTTACGCTGTTTAAGCTTTGAATCTTAAATGGAGTACCTGTGTAACTAATAGGAACTGAGACATTTGTCCTACTAGGAGCACCAGTAGCCGCAGCAGTAGTAATATTGTACTGACCACTACTAGGACCAGTTGGACTAGTGATGACAATTGCCTCCGCCGCACTAGAAAGAGTTAGAATGCTTGCCAGTGAAGCAACTAACGCACCCCATTTTTGAAAATTGGTGGTTATCATTATGTTCTCTGTTCCTTATCTTCCTTATGTTTTTAATTTCTTTATATGTACCGACTAGGTACTTAGAAATATGGTAGTTCAAAATTACCCAAATGGCAATAGCAAAATATAAAAAATTATCACATCTGACATAATTATCCGTGATAGGTGTAATACACATTCCTAAATGCACCAAAAGCAGCCTATGACAAAACTTAAAATTATCTTCAAAAGTCCCTATTAGCGCAGGGCAAAAGTCAAAAGTCAAAAGTCAAAACTAATATCCAGTAGGCTTTTTGGCGATTGAGTATGGTTGATTTATTCACGCCGTTATATACTAGTGCTTATGGCTTTAAGGCCCAGTTAATGTCTTCAAAGAAGAGTCGCTGAGAAGCCCACACTTACCTGAGAGGGAGTGTGTGAAGTAGGCTGTTACACAGCTAAATCTGATATTTTGTAGCCTAGTAGTTTGTCAAGATAACAATGATGGACTGTAGTGTAAGCGTCTCGCTCACACGGGCAAGAATGCCCATCCCACAAAATTGGGTAATTTATTTTTTGGTGTTCCCTAAGAGGATGTTTGAAAAGTGGTATTCCGTAATTTTCATCACATTGCTACCCATCCAGTTCCCTCCCCTTTACAAGGGGAGGGTTAGGGTGGGGTAAAAAATATTTGATACATCAACCATAACTTTTCAAACACCCTCTAAGGCTTTCGGGCAAAAAAAGTAAATTCGTCACAGCTTATGTCAAAAAAACCTATCATGGAGGGAGCAGAGGCGCAAGAGTTTTTCCCAATTACTCATTACCAATGACCACTAAACCCCGTGATGTACAAATATTGCCCATTGGTACAGATACCATAATATTGCGATCGCGCAGTTGGGCCAGATTAAGATTTGAAATTGAATATGCTTTAGCTAAGGGAACAACGGCTAATTCCTATCTCATCCAAGGCGATAAAAATGCCCTTGTTGACCCCCCTGGCGAAACTTTTACCGAAATTTACCTCCAAGCATTACAACAGCGGTTTGATGTCAAATATCTCGATTATGTAATTCTGGGTCACATTAACCCCAACCGCGCTGCGACGTTAAAAGCATTACTAGAAATTGCCCCTCAAATTACCTTTGTTTGTTCCAACCCAGGGGCGATAAATTTACGCGCAGCTTTGGAAAAAGACGATTTATCAATTTTGGTTATGCGGGGAGAAGATACCCTCGATTTAGGAAAAGGACATCATTTACAATTTATTCCCACACCTAACCCCCGTTACGCGGACGAACTTTGTACCTGGGACCCACAAACGGAAATTTTGTTTTCTGATAAACTATTTGGAGCGCATATTTGCTCAGATCAAGTTTTTGATGAAGGTTGGGAAGTATTTAACGAAGATAGACGCTATTATTTTGACTGTTTAATGGCACCTCACGCCAAACAAATCGAAACGGCTTTGGAGAAATTGGCAGATTTGCCGGTGCGAATGTACGCTACTGGTCATGGACCAATGGTGCGCTATGGTTTAATTGACATCACCAAAGGCTATCGGGAATGGACTAAACAGCAAACTTCCGCTGATATGACAGTGGCTTTAATTTATGCCTCAGCTTATGGCAATACTGCAACTTTAGCACAGGCGATCGCTCGCGGTATCACTAAAGCCGGTGTCAGTGTCGAAGCCATTAACTGCGAATTTACCGAACCCCAAGAAATCAAAGCCGCAATTGCAAAATCCGCCGGTTTCGTCATAGGTTCACCCACATTAGGAGGACACGCACCCACACCAGTCCAAACAGCTTTAGGAATTGTCCTTTCTACCGCAACTAACAATAAATTAGCCGGTGTATTTGGTTCTTTTGGTTGGAGTGGAGAAGCCGTTGATTTAATCGAAAGTAAACTCAAAGACGCAGGTTACAGATTTGGATTTGACACCATTCGCGTTAAATTCAAACCTAATGAAGTCACTTTACAAACCTGCGAAGAAGCAGGAACTGACTTTGCCCAAGCATTGAAACGCGCCGCCAAAAAATCAGTTGTCGCTAAACAACCAGCAAGTAATGTCGAACAAGCTGTAGGGCGGATTGTTGGTTCTATATGTGTGGTTACAGCCACTCAAGGTGATGTTAAAACGGGAATGTTAGCATCTTGGGTAACACAAGCCAGTTTTAATCCTCCTGGTTTAACCATTGCGGTAGCTAAAGAACGAGCTATGGAATCCTTATCCTATACAAATAACAAATTTGTAGTTAATATCTTGGCGGAAGGGAAAGAAATTCGTAAGCAATTTATGAAAGTTTACGCCCCTGGACAAGATAGATTTGCCGGTTTGGACATTCAAGAAGCCAATAATGGCGGTATTATTCTCAATGGTGCTTTAGCGTATTTGGAATGTTCTGTCCAAAGTCGGATGGAATCTGGTGATCATTGGTTAGTTTATGCCACTGTTGATGATGGTAAGGTTTTAAATCAAGATGCTGTCACAGCAGTACATTATCGCAAATCAGCGAGTTATTATTAAACAGTAGGGTGGGCAATGCCCACCTAAATATTTTTTGATTTTCTTGTTTAGTTAAAATATAAGTCTGCCAGGCTTCGCCCCGCTTCGCTAACACGCAAAGGCGCAAGGGTAAGAGTTTTCGCTTATCCCAGGCATCGCATTTTTGGAGTTTACCATTTACAAGCGATCGCATCCCTCTCCCCAAGCATCACATTTTTGGAGTTTGGACAAAGGTGATATGAATACGATATTTAAGAAAATAAAAAATATATCCCTCGTTCCCAGACTCCGGCTGGGAATGCCTACTAAGAGGCTCTGCCTCCAATCCCAGAATACAAGCCACTTTACCCGATTTTATCCTGGTACTTGAGGCAGAGCCTCATCAACTGCATTCCTAGTCAGAGACTAGGAACGAGAAAGAACAGAGAGAAAAATATTTTATATAAACTACTTGACGACGCGCCCTGACTGGTTTGCGGTAGTTGATGTCCCCAGGTTGTATGCACAAAAAGAACTGCGGCTGAGTTATGTAGTTTGGCAAGAAGGCGTTAATCCTTTTGTAGTGGTAGAATTTATTTCACCAGGAACAGAAAAAGAAGATTTAGGGAAAACGTTACGAGATGCTAGTCAACCTCCAACTAAGTGGGAAGTTTACGAACGAGTTTTAAGAGTACCCTATTATCTAGTTTTTGACCGTTACACTGACCAGTTAAGAGCATTTCAGTTACAGGGAAGTAGTTATGCTGAATTGAAAATTAATCAACCGCGTGTATGGCTAAATGATATTGAATTAGGTTTGGGATTGTGGCAAGGTGTCTATGAAGGCATTGAACGGCAGTGGTTACGCTGGTATGATGCTTCAGGTAACTGGGTTCTCACACCGGCAGAACGGGAAAGAAAACAAGGGGAGAAAGAAAGAAGACGTGCAGAAAGATTAGCAGCACAATTACGCGCTCTTGGTGTTGAACCTGATTTTGGTGATGATGAAGAAGGCTAAATGATAGATAATGGTTTGCGTTTGGGTTGGTTAATTAACCCCCAAAATCAACAAGTGGAAATCTACCGACTAGGAAAACCTGTAGAAATTGTCCAATTTCCTGCTGTACTTTCTGGAGAAGAGGTTTTACGATCAAAAAAATTACCCACCCCGCGAAGGGAATAGGTAATTTTTTCAGCATTAAATAACTAAAAGATTTTAGCGAAATTCAGCTTAATAGCGACCGCCGCCGCCGCCACGGTTACCACCGCCGCCGCCGTAGCCACCGCGATTACCACCACCACCACCACCAGGACCTCTATCTTCCTTGGGTTTGGCCTTGTTCACTTTCAGAAGACGACCCATCCATTCAGCACCATCAAGGGACTCAATAGCGGCGGTTTCTTCAGCTTCAGTACCCATTTCCACAAAACCGAAGCCGCGCAAGCGACCTGTCTCACGGTCAGTAGGAAGTTGAACACGTTTTACAGTACCATAGTCTGCAAAAACAGCACTGAGAGCATCTTGTGTAACTTCGTAAGAGAGGTTACCCACGTAAATTGACATAGAATATTTCCAAAATCATAAGAATGTAGAGATTTAGATTTCGGAGAAAAGTCTGTAAATACCAAAAGGGAAAGCCTGTCAATACTAACCACAAACATTACCGCCGAATTAATTCCCACTTTCTAATGATTACACAAAAAATGATAATTGTGGAAAGAAGTTAAAAAAATGTTGTAAAAAGTCATATTTGTTGTTTATGAGCAGTCAATATTGGAAATTTCCCCCTATTTCTCGCACTTCAGCCGCAATGCTTCAATTTATATCCGCTTCTGTAAGCATCAACTGATTCTTAGTTGTTCATTGACATAAAAAAACAATGCTTTGCCGGGGAATATATTTACTACCAATGAGTTTAAATTTGATTCGGTTAAGCTAAATATCCATCTTGTGGCTGAGGATAATCAGCATTTTCTGAGTTAGCATTCATTAAAGGTAGTCTAAAGGTGAAAGTAGCTCCCTGTCCCAGACCAGAACTATCAGCTTGAATAGTGCCACCATGCAGTTCTGCTAAATTACGGGCAATTGCCAACCCCAACCCCAAGCCACCGAATTCTCTAGTAGTTGAGCTATCTTCTTGACGAAAGTAATCAAATATGTATGGTAAAAATTCTGAGCTGATTCCTTTACCTGTGTCACTGACTGTAATTTGAGCATCAAAGCCAACACACTCTAGCCTCACTTCTATTTGCCCACCATGAGGTGTAAATTTGACAGCGTTGGACAACAAATTCCACACGATTTGTTGCAATCGGACTGGATCACCAGCAACTAGACCAATATTTGCTGCAATAATAGTTTGAATCTGAATTTTTTTAGTTTTGGGTGCTAAAAACAGTGTTTCTGAAACTGCTGAAATTATAGTAGCAAGATTAACTGAAGAAACTTTCAAAGTCCCTTTACCCTGATAAATCCTGGACATATCGAGCAAATCATTAATTAAGTAAACCTGTAATTTGGCATTACGCTCAATAATACTTAGAGCTTTATCCGTTTCTTCTGGCTTTAATTTACCTTTTTTGAGTAAACTAGCCCAACCGAGTATAGAGTTCAGTGGTGTCCGCAATTCGTGGGATACAACCGCCAAAAATTCATCTTTGATGCGGTTAGCAGCTTCTGATTGTTTGCGAGCAGCTTGTTCTTGTTTCAATATATCATTCCGCTCTTTAATTGCAGCTTGCTGTTTAGTGATGTCATGGGAGCAGCCAACTATATGAGTAATGTTGCCATGGTTGTCCCGGATGACCGAAAGCCGCAAGTTGATATAAACAATATCTCCTGATTTCGCACGACAGGCAGCCACCTCTACCTCATGACGACCCTTTGCCAATAGGGTTGACATTATGTTTGTTTCGAGTTCAACTGGATCTACGTAGAGAATGCTCACACTCTGCCCAATCATTTCCGCCGCTGTATACCCATAATAGTTCTCTGCACCGAGATTCCAACTTTGAATAATGCCATTGATATCAGTAGTAATGACAGCATCGTGAATTTCTTCGAGGATCTGGGCTTGAAATTTTAAAATGGCTTCTGCTTGCTTCCGTTTAGCTTCATTAAGTTTAGCTTCAGTAATATCGCGTCCCTCTGAAATCAGCATAACTACTTCACCGGCATCATTCCTTAGGGGTCGGATGGAGAAATCTATGGTGAGGATTTGATTATCTATTCCCTGTACTTCTACCTCGTAGGAAATAAATTCACCTTGGGCAGCACGAGCGATCGCTTGCTTTAACTGATCCTGCGTTGCCTGGGAAATTTGCCAACAATAAATTTCCCAAATGGGACAGTTTACCACCTCTGCCAGTTGCAACCCAGTAAATTTCAATGCTGCTTGGTTGAGTTCCAAGACCATCCCCTCTAGGTCAAGTAGCCCTGTAAATTGATATCTTTGATTGAAGATAGCGCGATATTTACTTTCACTGGCTGCCAGTTCCTCAGTCCGTTTCTGTACCTTTTTCTCTAAAGAGGCATTGAGTTTTCGCAAATTTCGATATAATTCTGCTTGCTCGATGGGAATATAAAGGGTTTGCATATTCTTCATCATGCGGGTTTTCTCTAATACCTCATGAATGGCGCGGCACAACCCTTGGGGAGTGATTTTATCCTTAACAATGTAGTCCTGAACACCGTTCTCCATTGCTTGCACAGCAATTTCTTCATCTCTTATTCCTGTTAAAATAATCACTGGAATCTGTGGACTACTGAGTTGTAGCTGCAACTGGTTGAGAAATTCCAACCCATTCATATCTTGTAGTTGATAGTCTAGAAGAATTAAATCTGGCTGGCTTTCCGCTAGTTTGGTTAATCCTTCTAATCCTGATTTAGCCTCAGTTATCTGATATGTAGCCAACGTATCCTGACGTAAAAAGCGGCTATATAATACCCTATCTACTGGGGAATCTTCTAAAAACAGGATTTGGTAATGGGCTTGAGCCATAGTTTTTCTTTTCAGTGCTTTTGATTCATTTTGCAGTCACGAAGTAAGAGTAGCATTGAACCCAAAATTCGCGCTAGGTAAAATTTTACCAAAATATTAACTCATACTATGCACTAATATATATATATATATATATATATATATATTAGTGAAAGCATTAAAGACGCAGATTTAAACAAGTATTGTGTGTGCAGTAACTGAAAATTATCGGAAATTTATCTACCAATAAGTTAAACATCAATCGCCAAAACGCGTACCAAAAAACCCCACTTATCTGCTGCTTCTTCAATAATTTTTGCTGTCGGTTTACCTGCACCATGTCCTGCTTTTATTTCAATTCTAATTAATACAGGTGCATCACTACTATGGGCTGCTTGTAAAGCCGCTGCAAATTTAAAACTGTGGGCAGGAACAACACGATCATCATGATCTGCGGTAATAATTAACGTAGCCGGATAAGCTGTTCCCGGCTTTAAATTATGCAAAGGTGAATAAGCATACAAATTTGTAAATTCTGCCGCATTTTCTGAAGAACCATATTCAGCTACCCAAGCCCAACCAATAGTAAATTTATGGAAACGCAACATATCCATAACACCCACTGCGGGTAAGGCTGCACCAAACAAATCAGGGCGTTGAGTCATACAAGCACCCACCAATAAACCGCCGTTACTACCTCCACCAATTGCTAGTTTTGCAGGTTTAGTGTAATTATTAGCAATTAACCATTCAGCAGCAGTAATAAAATCATCAAAAACGTTTTGTTTTTTCTCTTTCATTCCTGCTTGATGCCATTCTTCCCCATATTCACCACCACCCCGCAAATTAGGAACAGCATACACTCCCCCCATTTCTAGCCATATTAATAAACTCACAGAAAAACTTGGTGTTAATGAGATATTAAAACCACCATATCCATAGAGATAAGTGGGATTATTACCATCTAATTTAATTCCTTTTTTGTGGGTAATAAACATTGGCACTTTTGTACCATCTTTACTTTCATAAAAAACCTGTTTCGTCTCATATTCATCAGCATTGAAATCTACTTTTGGCTGCCGGAAAATTTCACTTTTACCCGTTTTCATGTCGTAACAGTAAATAGTTCCGGGAGTAGTAAAGCTGGTGAAACTATAAAATGTTTCTGTATCATGCCGTTTACCACCAAATCCACTTGCTGAACCAATTCCGGGTAATTCTACTTCTCGAATAAAATTCCCTTTGAGATCAAATATCTTGATTTGGCTATGGGCATCTTGCAGATAATCAGCGACAAATTGATTATTCAGAATACCAACACTTTTTAATGTTTCTACAGATTGGGGAATAATTTCCTGACAATTTTCTGAAGTTGGTTTTTTAGTATCAATGGCAATAACTCTGCCTTTTGGGGCATTTAAATCTGTGCGGAAGTAGAAAATATGATCATCATTATCAATAAAGCTATAATCGGCTGCAAATTGGTTAATTAGTTCGATAATTTCAGAATTTAGATTTGTTAAATCTTTATAAAAAACTAAGTTTTTGGAGTCAGTTCCTAGCCAGATTGAAATTATCAAATATTTGCCATCTTCGGTGACGTTACCACCAAAACCCCATTCTTTTTCATCAGAACGATGATAAATTAAAATATCTTCTGATTGCTGTGTACCAAGTTTGTGATAGTATAATTTTTGGTAATAATTTACATCTTCTAATTTGGTTTTTTCATTTGGTTCATCATAACGACTGTAGAAAAAACCTTGATGATCATGAGTCCAAGCAGCACCAGAAAATTTAATCCATTGTAAATGATCTTGTAGATCTTCACCTGTGGCAATATCTCTCACTTTCCATTCTTGCCAATCTGAACCAGAACTAGATAAACCATAAGCTAAAAGTTGACCATTTTCACTGATAGCAATTCCTGAAAGGGCAACTGTACCATCTTCTGAAAGTTGATTAGGGTCAAGTAATACTCTTGGTTCTGATTCTAAGGTTGGGAGAGTGTAGAGAACACTTTGATTTTGCAGTCCATCATTTTTGAAATAAAAGTAACTTTCACCTTCTTTAAAGGGAGTTCCATATTTTTCATAATCCCAAAGTTTGGTGAGACGCTGTTTTATTTTTTCCCTAGCAGAAATTTCATTTAAGTAGCTAAAGGTAACTTGATTTTGGGCTTCTACCCAAGCTTTTGTTTCTTCCGTATCCGGGTCTTCTAAGGCGCGGTAAGGGTCTGCAACCACAGTTCCGTGATAATTATCTATTTGATCACTTTTGCTAATGGTGGGATAGGTCAGGGGTTGTTTAGAGTTAGACATAAATTCAGGATAGATGGACTGTTATCTCTATCCTATAGCAATCAATTACCAGATTCAGATCCCCGACTTCTCTAAGAAGTCGGGGATCTTTAAAGATTAAGTAACGTTTTCCTTTATTCCATTTCATTAAACGTATCTTTAAGAACAGAACGCGCTGCTAAATGATTACGAGTAGAAGTGAGAATTTCCGCTTCTCGTTCTAAACGAGCAACTGTATCCTGTATTTCTAATAATGCTTGCTGTTCGGGAGCGACACCATAGAGATTACTAGCTATCCAATAAGATAGTTCTGTGGGTAAATCTGGTAAATCATTTGGTAGTTCAATCTCTTGTTCTGTTAACTTGGCAGAAAGACGCACAACATCCCGCAATAGTTGTTCTACCTCAGATGCTAAAGGACGTAAATCTTTAGCTGGGGGTTGATCTTCAATCCATTCTACCAAACCGACGCGATAGGGCTTTTCGCGGACATATTCTAAAACCCGAAATCTTTGCTGTCCTAAAGCTAATAGCTTGATTCTGTCATCAGGTAGCCGTTGATAATGGAGAATTTCCGCACAACAACCCACATTAGCAATTGTCCCCTTTGTGGGATCAATCATCAATACCCCAAATCGGCGATCGCTCTCCAAAATCGTATTCATCATGATTCTGTAGCGAAATTCAAAGATATGTAAAGGTAATGGTCTAGTTGGGAATAGAACCACTTCAGGTAATGGGAATAGAGGTAGTTCACGCACTGCAATTTTAGAAGAAGATGTCATGGTTAGTTGAGTATAAATTTTATTCTTAAAATATATTGTTCCCTATTTTTCCCGCACTTGGTTGATATTTTATCATTAAGAAAAGAACAGATCCCCGACTTTTCTAAAAAGTCGGGGATCTTATTTATTGACAAATGACAAGTTTACAATTTGACTTCAATATCTACACCAGAAGGTAAATCTAGCTTCATGAGTGCATCAATGGTTTTAGAAGAAGGCTGGTAAATGTCAATAATCCGGCGATGGGTGCGGGTTTCAAAGTGTTCGCGGGAATCTTTATCTACGTGAGGCGATCGCAGTACGCAATATATCTTGCGCTTGGTGGGTAAAGGAATCGGTCCGATAGCTGTAGCGTTGGTACGGTTAGCTGTTTCAACAATCTTCTCGCAAGATGTATCTAACAAACGGCGGTCAAATGCCTTTAAACGAATTCTAATCTTCTGCTGCTGTAGAGTTGCCATTTTTAGTTTTCCAGGTTCGGTAAATTTTAGACTTTAGATTTTAGATTTTTAGATGTTAAATTCCATCCCAAATCTGAAATTTAAAATTGTTTATGGGAATAGAAAGGAGCAGAGATTATATAATTCATCTCTACTCCTTTTGAATGAGAGCAAAAAGGTGAGTGTTATTTCAAGATTTTAGCGACAACGCCAGCACCAATAGTCCGGCCACCTTCACGAATAGCGAAGCGCATACCTTGTTCAATAGCGATCGCATTGATCAATACTACTGTTACCTTGATGTTATCGCCAGGCATAACCATTTCCACATTTCCACCTTCCCTATCGGTAAAGGCTTGGATTGTTCCAGTTACATCAGTTGTCCGCACATAGAACTGAGGGCGATAACCTGCGAAAAATGGTGTTTTCCGACCACCTTCTTTCTCTGTTAAAACGTAAACTTCGCCTTCAAACTCAGTGTGAGGTTTAATTGTACCAGGTTTGGCAATTACCATACCCCGCTCAATGTCTTCTTTTTTGAGACCACGCAGTAGTACACCTGCATTATCCCCAGCCATACCTTGATCAAGGCTCTTCTTGAACATTTCGATCCCAGTGACTGCGGTAGTCTTGGTATCTCTGATGCCGACTAGCTCAACTGTATCGCCAACCTTAACGATACCGCGTTCGATCCGTCCAGTAGCCACAGTCCCACGACCTGTGATGGTGAACACATCTTCCACAGCCATCAAGAATGGTTTATCCACATCCCTTTCAGGAGTAGGAATAGAAGCATCTACAGCATCCATCAACTCATAGATTTTGTCTACCCACTCATTTTCACCGCGCTGAGTTTTGGGATTAGCAATCATTGCTTCCAGAGCTTTCAGACCCGAACCCTTGATAATGGGAATATCATCACCGGGGAAATCATACTGGGTGAGTAGTTCCCGCAGTTCCAGTTCTACCAATTCCATCAACTCTTCATCGTCCATCATGTCTTGTTTGTTCAAGAACACGACAAGACTAGGAACACCGACTTGTTTTGCCAAGAGGATGTGTTCACGAGTTTGGGGCATAGGACCATCCGTAGCCGCAACTACTAAGATGCCTCCATCCATTTGTGCCGCACCAGTGATCATGTTTTTCACATAGTCAGCGTGTCCAGGACAATCTACGTGAGCATAGTGACGACTATTGGTTTCGTACTCAACGTGAGCAGTATTGATTGTAATACCCCGAGCTTTTTCTTCCGGTGCATTATCAATTTGGTCGTAACCTTTACCCACCGCTTGACCATTAGCGGCCAAGGTCATGGTAATAGCTGCTGTTAAAGTAGTTTTGCCGTGGTCAACGTGACCAACAGTACCGATATTAACGTGAGGTTTAGTTCTTTCAAACTTTGCGCGTGCCATGAATAATCGTTTCCTTTTTTAATTAAGCGTTCCCTTTACTTTTTGAGATGATTCCCTCAGCTACGCTGCGAGGCACCTCTTCGTAGGTACTAAATTCCATCGTAAAGATACCCCGACCTTGGGTTTTCGACCGGATATCAGTAGCATAACCAAACATGGTTGCCAGTGGAACTTTCGATACCACCTTCGCCAGCCCATTATCAGTGCTTTGGCTTTCAATCTGTCCCCGGCGGGCGATTAAGTCACCAATAATGTTCCCGATATAGTCTTCAGGTACTTCAACTTCAACTTTCATCATCGGCTCTAAGATGACAGGAGAGGCCTTTGATGCTGCCTCTTTCATAGCCATAGAACCGGCAATTTTGAAAGCCATTTCTGAAGAGTCTACGTCGTGATAAGAACCATGTATCAAGGTGGCTTTGACATCAATGAGTGGATATCCAGCTAAAATACCAGATTCACAACATTCTTTCATGCCCTGTTCTGCCGGTCCTACGTACTCTTTGGGAACAATCCCACCGACAATTTTAGAAACAAAGACAAAACCTGTTCCTGGTTCACCTGGTTCTAAATTGATCACTACGTGACCGTACTGACCCTTACCACCACTCTGACGGATAAATTTACCATCAATTTTGGTAACAGCTTTGCGAATTGTTTCCCGGTAAGCTACCTGTGGCTGACCCACATTGGCTTCTACCTTAAATTCGCGTAACATTCGGTCTACCAGAATTTCTAAGTGCAATTCTCCCATGCCCGCAATCACGGTTTGGTTGGTTTCCGGATCAACACGCACACGGAAGGTGGGGTCTTCTTCGGAAAGAGATTGCAGTGCTTTGGAAAGCTTATCCATGTCGTTCTTGGTTTTGGGTTCAACCGCTACCGAGATCACAGGTTCAGGAATAAATAGGGATTCCAAAATTACTGGTGAGCCTTCATCACAAAGGGTATCACCTGTCAAAGTATCTTTCAATCCTAAAGCAGCACCTAAATCACCCGCCCGTAGTTCATCTACGTCTTGTCGGTCATCTGCTTTCATTAGCACTAACCGAGAGATCCGTTCTTTTTTATTCTTGCTGACGTTAAGAACGTAACTACCTTTCTTCAGCACACCAGAATAAACACGAACGAAGGTGAGGCGACCGTAAGGATCAGCCATAATCTTAAATGCCAAAGCTGATAATGGTTCGTTATCATCAGCATGACGTTCTACGGGATCACCGTTGAGCAGTGTGCCTTGAATTGGTGGCACTTCCAGTGGTGATGGTAGATAATCTATCACCGCATCCAACATCAATTGCACGCCTTTGTTCTTAAAGGCTGAACCGCAAAGCACTGGGACTATTGTTCCAGCAATTGTTCCTTTGCGGAGGGCAGTACAGATTTCTGCTTCTGTCAGTTCTTCGCCCTCGAAGTACTTATTCATCAGCACATCACTAGTTTCTGATACTGCTTCTACCAACTTGATGCGGTATTCGGCGGCTTTTTCGGCTAGTTCAGCGGGAATTTCTACTGTTTGGATATCAGTTCCTTGATCGTTTGTATACATATATGCACACATTTTCACCAAGTCAACGATACCTTTGAATTCAGTTTCACTACCGATAGGCAGTTGAATAGCAATGGCGTTAGCCCGCAAACGATCGACCATCTGGTCATGCACTCTATAGAAGTTCGCACCGGTGCGATCCATCTTGTTAATAAAGGCAATGCGAGGGACTTTATAGCGGTCCGCTTGTCGCCATACTGTTTCTGATTGGGGTTGAACACCACCTACGGAACAAAATACAGCGATTACACCATCTAATACTCGCATGGAACGCTCAACTTCAATGGTGAAGTCCACGTGACCGGGAGTATCAATAATGTTAATTTGATGATCATTCCAACTGGTACTAATGGCAGCAGCAGTGATGGTAATTCCCCGCTCCCGTTCTTGTTCCATCCAGTCTGTAACGGCTGTTCCTTCGTGAACTTCGCCGATTTTATGAATGATCCCAGAGTAGAATAATATTCTCTCTGTTGTCGTTGTTTTGCCCGCATCTATATGCGCCGCAATACCGATATTGCGTACTTTCTCTAGCGGGTTCGTGCGTACCACAGTTACCTCCTATCGTTGTCGCCTCATGATATCTTGTATATTACTCTTTGTTAAGATTCTATACTTTTACGGAAAACCGTATTTTTTTGTTAGCCTAGCCAGACGGTTGCCAATCTTTGAGCATTAGCCATAAATTCTCCGATATACCGCACATGAGAAGACGATATATCGTTTTTCTACTTAGTAACGATAATGTGCAAATGCCTTGTTTGCTTCCGCCATCCGGTGCGTTTCTTCGCGCTTACGAATAGCACTGCCCGTTTCATTCGCTGCATCCATTAATTCATTAGCCAATCTTCCGGCCATGGTTCTACCTGGACGTTGGCGAGAATACTGAACTAACCACCGCAATGCTAGGGTAGTACCGCGATCTGTACGCACTTCCATTGGTACTTGGTAAGTTGCTCCACCAACGCGGCGAGCTTTAACTTCTACTAATGGTGTCGCATTACGCACCGCTTTTTCAAAAGTTTCTAATGGACTTCCACCAGTACGTTCTTCAATAGTTTTCAAAGCGTCATAAACTATTCTTGCGGCAATTGATTTTTTGCCATGACGCATGATCCGGCGCATCATCATGCTGATAAGGCGACTATTATACACTGAGTCAGGCGGGACTGTGCGCCTTTGACTAACACCACGACGAGACATACTTCATCCTTGAATACGGAATTTGACCACGAAATTATATGCTATCAGAACACAGGAGACTAAAAGCGGTTTAATTAGCCGCTGATTTTTCCTGTGTTTTCCTTTATGGCTTGAGCCATGCTATCGCTATCAGTTGAGAGGAGGCTGAATTAATTCACTTATTATCTGCTACCAGACACAGAAGACGACAACGTAATCAACTTTAAAATTTAGATTAAAGTGCTGTTATCGTTTACAAGATTATCTTTTCCAAACTCATACAACTTGTTTTTATGCCAGATCCAGTTTGATTTTCTGAAAAAAAATTCGTTACTGCTGGTTTATTACGCAGTTTGCAGGTAGGACGATTAACCGTATTTAACGCGATTAACCGCCACTTACCTATTTTTTACCTGCTTTTGGGAGCTTAGTTCCATATTTGGAACGGCCTTGTTTGCGGTCTTTAACTCCGGCTGTATCTAATGTGCCACGAATAATGTGGTATCTAACTCCGGGCAAGTCTTTGACCCGACCACCACGAATCATAACTACGGAGTGTTCTTGTAAGTTATGACCGATACCTGGGATGTAAGCTGTTACTTCAAATCCAGAGGTAAGTCTTACCCTGGCTACCTTGCGGAGTGCTGAGTTAGGCTTTTTAGGTGTAGTTGTGTATACTCTGGTGCAAACGCCTCGCCGTTGCGGGCATTGCTTCAGAGCAGGGGACTTGGTTTTCTGACGCGCTAGTTCGCGCTCACTACGTATTAGCTGCTGTATTGTTGGCATGAGTTACAGCGCGTGAAGCTGCTTTATGATCTAAGTTTTAACAAATCCTGATTATATCTTTTTTTTTGATTTTCTGTCAATCATTTTTGGGAGGGAACAGGGGAAGTTGGGGAAGTTGGGGAAGTTGGGGAAGTTGGGGAAGTTGGGGAAGTTGGGGGAGTAGAGGAAGTTGGGGAAGTTGGGGAAGTTGGGGAAGTTGGGGAAGTTGGGGAAGTTGGGGAAGTTGGGGAAGTTGGGGAAGTTGGGGAAGTTGGGGGGGAGAAAGAATTTTCCCAATGACCAATGACCAATGACCAATGACTACTGACCAATGACCAATGACCAATGACTACTGACTAATAGAGAAAGAATTGCCACAGTTACAGGTGGATATTGCTTGGGGATTATGAAAGCGAAAACCGCCACCTGTCAAATCTTCTGAATAATCTAGTGATAACCCAGTGATGTAATTTAGGCTTTCTGGGTCTATAACTACGCGAATATCATGCAACTCTAAAACCTGATCTTGAGATTGTACTGTTGTATCAAAAGCCAGATCGTAAAACAAATCAGCACAACCTCCAGATTTGACTCGCAAGCGAAATAAGGTATCTGATGGTTGTTTAGATTTTAAGCGCCCGATTTCATTAATGGCTGTTGGACTGAAATGAATCATGGTCAGTTGTTAGTAGGGGCGAAGCATTTGGAAGATAAATTATCGGTCATTGCCAAAAATAGTTCTCCAAATGCTTCGCCCGTACAGTGGTCAGTTGTAAAAGAATATTTCTCTCCCCTGCCCCCTGCCCCCTGCCTACTTTTCCGAACGGGCATAATCATCTTGATAGCGAATAATATCATCTTCTCCGAGATATTCGCCATTTTGGACTTCAATCAAAATTAAGGGAATTACACCGGGATTTTCTAACCGATGAGTTGTACATTGGGGAACATAAGTAGATTGATTATTGCTTAGTAAAATTTCTTGATCACCACAAACTACCTTAGCTGTACCGGAAACAACAATCCAGTGTTCACTGCGGTGGTGGTGCATTTGTAAACTGAGGCGATGTCCGGGCTTGACTTCAATTCGCTTAATTTTATATCCACGCCCTTCTTCCAAGACTGTGAACGAACCCCACGGACGTAATTCACCAGCAGCAATACTTCTAGAATTAATTGTTGGTTGCAGAGTGAGAGTATTTGGGGCAGTTTCTGATAATTTAGCCATAGTTACCTCAGTTGGAGACATAACAAACCTGTTTTTAGTGGGAACAGTTGATGGAAAAGGGGGCCAGATTTAGCCACTTTGATAAAGATAGCAAAACTCACCATTGACTGGTAAAGTCCCTTGCTTAAAGTAATATGTCCACACAAAGTCTTCATGAAAAAAATAATGGATTATTCTCAAGTTCAAAATCGAGAAATCACAAAATCTAAATTTTTGTTAGGGACTAGGAGCTTTTGGTGATATAAAAATCCCAATCCCATTGTGAACACGAGCCGCTGTATTGGGGGAACGGTCAAGTAACTGACCACCTAAATAAAGACTGGTAGAACTACCACCATCTAAATTTAAAGCATTGATACAACCCATTGTTTGCATTAATTTTGCTTGTTCCTCCAAGGTTGGACCACCACCACCAGCCCGATTATGTACAGCAGCAATCATCAGATTACCTCTGGAAGTAGTACAAATACTGCTACGAACTGCTTGACCTTTCATAAAAGCAGGGCTGAATGTTTCTGCTGGTCCGTCCAGGACTATTTGCCGATTTTGGACTAATAGGGGACCTGCACCAATAATGTGGGGGTAGCGACTAAATTCAGGTGTGGTGGTGTTGCTGGTAAGGGAAACTTTTGTCCCCATGGGTAATTGTGGTGTCTGATTGCGGAAGATGAGGAGATAACCATTTTGGGGAATGGGAATAGCAGTTATACCACTTTTATCACCTGCTAACTGATTAATTACTTGATTGTTTTCGACAACTACGATAATTTCATTATCAGCTAAAGGTGTATAAGTATTTCCCCATATTGGAGTATAACGGGCAATACCGCGTTGGACATAGCCAGTATTAAGTAAGGAAATGGGTAAACGTTGATTATTGTTGGTAATTAAGGTTTCTGTGAGGGTGAGGCGACCAAAATAGAATTGTCCGTTATTATTCCAAGCGATCGCTCCCCGGTTGAGAATTGGACCGGATATCCATTGATTATCTCGCCGAATTGCCCCTAAAGGTAATTTATTATTGCGGTTAAAATAACCACCATTAATTGCGGCTACTGCTAAGTAATTTTGAGCAGTTAGCAACAAAGGGGCAGTCCCAGTTAATGTTTGCGGATTAGTTAATATAGGCTTAATGCTTAATCCTATAGCACGAGGGTTAATATCTAGCCAAACCACAGGAAAGCGATCTGTTCCTAAAGTTACCAACTGCTGTCGCCATTGTAATCCCTGCGCCCAAGCAATAGTTTTTTCTACCATTGCATCAGGTTGAATATCAATAACTAAGCGATTTGGTTGGGGAATAGTGCTAACTTGTAGAGACTGACCAAAGGGAACGCTCAACCGGACAATTGTTTGATTATTCACCATTTCCACTTTTTGAATTATTGATGCGGGAATAGGCGGTGTAGTGGGTTGAGAGTTATAGCGTTGTATTAAAGCCGGATCAGCAGTACCATCTAGGGTGAGAGTCCATTCTCGATTGGGTGGTGTGGTAGATTTAGGGATAATCTCATCAGGATCTACTACTTTTTTAACTGGTAATTCTTGTCGAATTTGCCAAGGAGTCGCTATATCTAAATCGAGGACAACTCTATCTCCTTTTGGTTGTTTACCGAGACGGATATTTTTCAGTTGAGAAGGGGGAGTAGAAATTACTAAAGTGCTACCATTAGCTTGAATTTGCCATTTAGCTGTTTGGGCTAATTGAGTAATATCTAAATAGCGATATCCTTCGCTGAGATTAGTATTGAGAATGGGGGGATTTGTCAAGCCAGAAAACCACTGTACTGGTTGTTTGCCAGGATTACTACTATTGAGTAAATCTATCCCCATTAATTGCTTAACTGCGCCATCACTCAGATAAGTTTGTCCTTTAACGGTGGTTGCTGTTGGTTGTAACCATGCTCCTGGTAAGGTGCGTCCATTGAGAATAATTTGATTACCAGCACTAACGGCACTGGGAACGGGAGTTGGTAAACTAGGAGTATTTTCAGCAAATACCCTATAAGTAGCAGTCAAACACAGCGCTGTTGACAGTAGCGGTAACACAGAATTGAGTATTTTCAGAATCATAAAACCTCGCGGTAAGCGGGAAACTCAGTGGCTTGGCTCCCTGAGAGGGAAGGGACACGAGCGGTTTTAACCGCAGTGGTATTTTATGCTAAAATGAGATTGTGAGTAGGAATAACTATCTACGTGTTGAAACATCCTAGTATCGGAGAAATCCCGGCTCCCGTGAAACAACGGTTAGGTTTAAGTCCTAACGGCAGTAGGACGAGAAAGAGCGATTAATGGCAGGTTGTGGAGCGTACCGGATCTTGGCTGAGTGATGGCCTCTGAAAGCACCAAAATGATAAAAGTAGCTAGAAACCTAAGCTGGACTTAGAGTAACTAAGTAGGCGTTGTTTGACGAACGCAGCGAGAATTAGACTTTGGGTACTCCCTAATCTCAATCTGTCAGCAGAATCTCAGCAGCTAAAGCCTCTGAGAGTGTCAATGACTCGGTATTTGGGAACGTGATTATGCAAAACCCAGCGATTAGAAATCGCGGCTACGCAGGCAAAACCCACCTTCGTGGGTTAAAAACCTTGATTTTTCATTAGTCCACGTATCCCTTAGGAGACCGCAGGAATAGGTGGACTTCGTTTGTGTAGTAGCGAATTATATTCGCCATAAACTTTTCAAACATCCTCTAACGAAAATTTATCAGAAAATTTAAAAAATAATTATCTTTTTTAGAAATATTCGTGATAATATTTATTTTGGGTCTTTGTCTCTTGTTCAGAGTAGCAAACAATTATCGTGCTAAAAATACTAGCTAAAATTGTTTTAAATAATACAAATCACTTAGAGACTGCTATGATACTGTTAGGGGTTAAAGGTGAAATTCGCACACCCTATCCTCATCTCTAAAATTTTGGATTTTGGGGTTTGAATCTAAAATCTCAAGTTCCTGTGGTTGCCAATGAATAAACAGCCAAAATACAGGAAAAAACAGATATATTTTAGGAATTGTCAAATGGGCATATAGTGAAAATAGACTAATTTTGGTGAACGATCAGTATCAGCCAAGAATAGGAATAGCAAGTATGGTGTAAGCCATCAGCAAAAAAAACTGCAAACTTCAAAACGATTGAATTTACAGGTTCTTCTGGATTAAGGTAGTTTTTTAACAGTGCATAAACAAATAAAAAATAAATAGGCATTGGTAGCACAGCTTTGACTAAATGTCAAGCTAAAATTGTTATCTTTAAACTTTGGTAATTATGTATTTTTTATCCAGTGCCAAAACTGAGAAAATTTCCCTCTAAGCAGTAATAACAACATCTGTACCTCAACATTTCAGGAATAGAGTATGAATCATCAACCATCAAATCAGGGTAAGCAAATTACAGTGTTAGATACTAATTTTCCAGATACATATCCAGGACAAAAGTGGCTAGTAGAAGAAAGGGATGCTTGTGGAGTCGGGTTTATCACCCATCGTCAAAATATTGCCAGTCATGAAATTTTGGCTAAAGCCTTAACTGCTTTAACTTGCTTAGAACATAGAGGTGGTTGTAGTGCTGACCAAGATTCTGGTGATGGTGCGGGGATATTAACAGCGATTCCTTGGGAATTATTAGCACAAGAAAATAGTAATGCAATTGATTTTTCTCATCTGAGTAATATGGCTGTGGGGATGATATTTTTTCCCCAAGACGCAACAGCCGCCAAAGCTGCTAAAACTGCATTTGAGCAAATCGCAGCAGAAGAAAAATTAAATATACTGGGCTGGCGAGTAGTTCCAGTGTGTCCAGAAGTATTAGGGGTGCAAGCTAAAGAAAATCAACCCCAAATAGAACAGGTGATCATTTATTGTGCTGATAAAAGCGGTGATGAACTAGAAAGAGAATTGTATATTGCCAGTAAACGCATTATGCAAGCGGGAAGAAGAATTTCTGAGGATTTCTACATCTGTTCCTTGTCTAGCCGGACAATTGTTTATAAAGGCATGGTGCGTTCCGCTGTCTTGGGGGATTTTTACGAAGATCTCAAAAATCCGGCTTTTAAAGTGGCATTTGCGGTATATCATCGCCGATTTAGTACCAATACCATGCCTAAATGGCCTTTAGCCCAACCCATGCGGCTATTAGGTCACAATGGAGAAATTAATACCCTATTGGGGAATATTAATTGGATGATGGCACGGGAAGCTACCCTTAGTCATCCGATTTGGGAAGATAGGTTTGACGAACTCAAGCCATTGGTAAACGTTAATAATAGCGATTCCGCTACTTTAGACAATGTACTAGAGTTATTGGTGCGTTCGGGACGCAGCCCCTTAGAAGGGTTAATGATGATGGTTCCTGAAGCTTATAAAAATCAACCTTCCTTGGCTGAATATCCCGAAATTGTGGATTTTTATGAATATTATAGCGGGTTGCAAGAATCATGGGATGGACCTGCACTGTTAGTATTTAGCGATGGTAAAAAAGTTGGGGCGACATTAGACCGCAATGGTTTAAGACCTGCACGTTATGTCATTACCAAAGATGATTATATCGTTGTTGCCTCCGAAGCTGGAGTTGTAGATTTCCCGGAAGAGAATATTCTCGAAAAAGGTAGACTTGGACCTGGACAAATGATTGCGGTGGATTTAAATACCCAGGAAATTCTCAAGAACTGGGAAATTAAACAACGCATTGCTAAACAGCATCCCTATGGGGAATGGTTGCAACAGCATCGCCAAGAATTGAGTAAATTAGTGAAGGGTCAGTCTGTAGTTAATGGCAATGGTAACGGTAATGGGCATTTGTCAACGAACAACGAACAACTGACCACTGACAAAATTGATCCCCAAGTTTTATTACAACAGCAAATTGCCTTTGGCTACACCATAGAAGATGTGGAAATGGTGATTCACCCCATGGCCAGCACTGGTGCGGAAGCAACTTTCTGTATGGGAGATGATATTCCTTTAGCGGTATTGTCAGAAAAATCCCATTTGCTGTATGACTATTTTAAACAGCGATTTGCTCAAGTTACCAATCCAGCAATTGACCCTTTACGGGAAAAGTTGGTGATGTCTCTGACGGTGGAATTGGGTGAAAAGGGGAATTTATTAGAACCCAAGCCAGAATACGCCCGCAGACTCAAGTTGGAGTCTCCTGTACTGACTCAAACAGAGTTGGAAACTATTAAGTTGTCAGGATTTGCAACGGCTGAATTGTCAACTTTATTCCCCATAGCCACAGGCCCAAATGGTTTAAAAACGGCTGTGGAATCTTTGCAAAAACAAGCTGCGGAATCGGTGCGGGCTGGTGCGAAGATTCTCATATTAAGCGATGCCTTCGGCGGGCAGAGCCAACGCACGGGTACAGGCTTGTCCGCTGAATATACCTATATTCCCCCTCTATTAGCCATTGGTGCGGTTCATCATCACTTAATCCGTGAAGGGTTACGGATGAAAACATCCTTAATTGTGGATACAGCCCAATGTTGGAGTACCCACCACTTTGCTTGTTTGTTGGGTTATGGTGCGGGTGCGGTTTGTCCCTATATGGCTTTAGATACTGTAACTGCTTGGTGGCATGAACCTAAAACTCAGCAGTTTATGACTAGGGGCAAAATTGCCACTTTGACTTTAAACCAAGCCGGAGAAAATTATCGCAAAGCTATAGAATCGGGTTTGCTGAAAATCCTTTCTAAGATGGGAATTTCCCTACTTTCCAGTTATCAAGCAGCGCAAATATTTGAAGCTATTGGGATTGGTGGTGATTTGTTGGCTTTGGGTTTCCGAGGAACAACTTCCCGCATTGGTGGTTTAAGTGTGAGTGAGTTGGCACAAGAGGTGCTATCGTTCCACTGTAAGGCTTTCCCGGAATTGACGGCGAAGAAGTTGGAAAATTTAGGTTTTGTCCAATACCGTCCCGGTGGTGAATACCACATGAATAGCCCAGAATTGGCGAAGTCGCTGCATAAGGCTGTCAATGGTAAGCAGTATGACCATTATGAGGTTTATAAACAACATCTGCATAATCGTCCGGTGACGGCGTTGCGTGATTTGCTAGACTTCCACAGCGAGCGCTCATCAATTCCAATAGATTCGGTAGAATCAGTTAATGATATTGTTAAACGTTTCTGTACCGGGGGAATGTCTTTAGGGGCGTTATCACGAGAAGCACATGAAACTTTAGCGATCGCTATGAATCGCATTGGTGGTAAATCTAATTCTGGTGAAGGTGGAGAAGATCCTGTTCGTTACAACGTTTTAAATGATGTGGATACGGCTGGTAAATCTGCGACGCTTCCTCATCTCAATGGGTTGAAAAATGGTGATACGGCTGCAAGTGCCATTAGACAAATTGCATCGGGACGGTTCGGCGTTACTCCCCAATACTTAGCTACAGCCCAACAACTGGAAATCAAAATTGCCCAAGGTGCAAAACCAGGAGAAGGTGGACAGTTACCCGGACCCAAGGTAAGCCCCTATATTGCGATGTTGCGCCGTTCTAAGCCCGGTGTAACTTTGATTTCTCCACCACCACACCATGATATTTATTCCATTGAAGACTTAGCCCAGTTGATTTTTGACTTGCACCAAATTAACCCGAAAGCCCAAGTTTCGGTGAAATTGGTCGCAGAAATTGGAATTGGGACAATTGCAGCAGGTGTGGCTAAAGCTAACGCCGATATTATCCAAATTTCCGGTCATGATGGTGGTACTGGTGCATCACCGCTTTCTTCGATTAAACACGCAGGTAGTCCCTGGGAACTGGGTTTAACAGAAGTACATCGGGTCTTGATGGAAAACAGTTTGCGCGATCGCGTCATCTTGCGTGTAGATGGTGGTCTGAAAAGCGGCTGGGATGTCCTAATTGGGGCGTTAATGGGGGCGGAGGAGTTTGGGTTTGGTTCGATAGCCATGATTGCGGAAGGCTGCATTATGGCGCGGATTTGCCATACTAATAATTGTCCTGTGGGGATAGCTTCTCAGAAGGAAGAATTGCGGAAACGGTTTACCGGCATTCCTGAACACGTTGTCAACTTCTTCTACTTCATTGCGGAAGAGGTGCGGAGTCTGTTGGCTAAATTGGGATATCGTTCTTTATCAGAAGTAATTGGCCGCGCTGATTTATTAACGGTGCGTTCTGAAGTCAAACTGAATAAAACCCAAGCTTTGAATTTGGATTGTTTAACTAAACTACCAGACACAAAAACTAATCGTAGTTGGTTAGTACATGAAGAAGTTCACAGTAATGGACCAGTGTTGGATGATCAGTTACTAGCAGATGCAGATATTCAAACGGCAATTAAGAGAAATGGCACAGTTAGTAAAACCGTTACCGTCGTCAATACCGATAGAACCGTCGGTACAAGGTTAACGGGAGCGATCGCATCTCGACATGGTGACAACGGCTTTACAGGGCAAATAAACCTGAATTTCCACGGTAGTGTGGGGCAAAGCTTCGGCGCATTTAACCTCGATGGTGTGATTCTCAACCTGGTAGGGGAAGCTAACGACTATGTAGGGAAGGGAATGAACGGTGGGGAAATTATTATTCAGCCCCCAGCAAATGCCACTTATGACCCAGCAGAAAACGTGATTGTGGGGAATACCTGCCTTTATGGGGCGACTGGTGGGGTGTTATTTGCCAATGGTTTAGCTGGAGAACGGTTTGCGGTGCGGAACTCTAAAGGTACAGCCGTGATTGAAGGGGCTGGTGATCATTGCTGCGAGTATATGACTGGTGGTGTGATTGTTGTTCTGGGTAAGGTTGGCCGCAACGTGGGTGCAGGAATGACCGGCGGATTAGCTTATTTCTTGGATGAAACTGGTAATTTCCCTGATTTAGTTAATCATGCCATTGTCAAGGTGCAACGAGTTGTAAGTGATGTGGGCAGACAACAATTGTATGATCTCATTAAAACTCACGAGCGTCGCACTGGTTCACCTAAAGCCCAGGAAATTATCGCCAATTGGGCAGAATATTTACCTAAGTTCTGGCAATTAGTACCACCTTCTGAAGCTGATAGTCCCGAAGCGAAAACTGAGGAAAAACAGTTAAGTTCTGTGTAATTTGTCTGAATCAGGATTTACAGGATTTACAGGATTTAATGAAATACTTTGTTTGTATTTATCCTGTTCATCCTTTAATTCTTTTTTGTCTGAATCAGGATTTGCAGGATTCAAGGATTTACAGGATTTAATGAAATACTTTGTTTGATTCTGTTTATTCTTTAATTCTTTTTTGTCTGAATCAGGATTTACAGGATTTAAGGATTTACAGGATTTAATTAAATACTTTGTTTGTATTCATTCTGTTTATTCTTTAATCCTGGTTATCCTGAATCAGACCTTTTCTGTATTTATCCTGTTCATCCTTTAATCCTGGTTATCCTGATTCAGACATTTTTCTTGTTTGTATTTATCCTGTTTATTCTTTAATCGGTGGTTATCCTGAATCAGACATTTTTCTTTAAGGTTTCTGAGATTTCTGGGATTTTTGGGCAACTAAGTGTGGATATTGATCTTGCATTTCTAACAGTTCGGGAACAGTGACAAATTCATAACCCTGTTTACGGAACTTACTAATGATTTCAGGTAAGGCTGTGACAGTATGAGAACGATCACCACCACCATCGTGCATTAACACAATTCCACCAGGTTTAGCTTCCCTAAATATATTGTTAATTAATCTTGGTATACCAGGACGAGAATAGTCCATGGAATCAGCAGACCACATAATAATGGCATATTTATTACTTTTGGCGTAAGCTGCCACCCCATTACTCATAATCCCTCCTGGTGGCCGGAACAGTCTGGTTTTCACCCCTGTAGTTTGATAAATGATGTCTCCTGTATTAGCAACTTCGTAAGCCGCTGCCTGGGCATTCATGTGATGATACCAATGATGCCAGGTATGGTTAGCGATAATATGACCTTCTGCAACTACCCGTTTTGTTAAGTCAGGATAAGTTTTGACATTTTGGCCAACAACAAAGAATGTGCCTTTGATCTTATTTTTTTTGAGAATATCTAATACTTTTGCCGTACTATTAGGCCAAGGGCCATCATCAAACGTTAAGGCAATAACTTTTTTTCCTGGAGGAAGTTTAGCTTCGCTAATCACAATCCCTTGGAAGTTAGATGGTACATCAGTAGCAAACCCTTTGGCTTGTGCTTCTTGTTGCCAACTGGTGAGCATTTCTGTTTTAAATTCCTCTAACCGCTGCTGAGTTTTGACATTAGCAGCAATATCTTTATTTTTAACAATGACGTTTTGGTTTTGAGCATCAGAGATTTTGGCTTTGAATAGAATCATCAAAGCGATGCTTAAAGTACCAGTTAGTCCAATTAATCCAATTAATATTCCCTGCGTTCCCAAAAATGACTTATTATTTTCCACAGTGTAACTCCTTCAAGGGGTGAGCAACCAATGATGGTAGTGATGGCTCTGACGGTAGGTTATAACACATTTTTCTAAAAATTGAGGATGTATTTAGGTATTCACGTATATTGTGTTGCTTGGACTCATGATTTACTATTAAAGAAAAAGTTATTTTTTCCTCAATGCCATGAGTAGTTAGATGATAATTAACTGAATATAGTTTCTCATTGGTGAATGATATTTGGTAGTTACGTTAGCTACTATTCTAGCCTTGAGCGGAGATATTTTTATCACCGATTGATGACTTTTCAATGTTAGTTTATTTTGTCTTGAGTTTATTTTTTCCAAACTACTAATATCACCCCAGTGACAATCAAACCTAATCCAAAAACACGGGTTAAAGAAATAGGTTCTTTTAAAATAAAGTACCCCAGGAATACAGAAAATATATAACCAACTGATACGGCTGGTGCAGCAACACTCAGATTGACTCTGGTTAGTAGTAAGATATAGGCTACTGCACCAATACCATAACAGGTTAATCCTAATAAAAGTTCCGGGATGGTGATCATGTTGAGAATGAGACTAATAATATTCCCTCCATGCACTTTACCTAATTTGATTGCTCCCATTTTTAAAGAAAATTGTCCTGCTACACTGATGAGGACGGAGATTAACAGTAAAATAAATTCTGGTATTGACACTGAATATTACCTTAACTTTATTGATTGAATATTATGCTTTGGTGCCATACCTTTGCCTCAAAATCAAACCAGATTTTTATATTTCAGGTTTTTGTAAACCCTCCAGTTTCCTTTAATGTATAAAGAGGACGACCTTTTACTTCTTCGTATATTCGGCCAATGTATTCACCTAAAATCCCAATACAAATTAATTGAACTGAACCTAAGAAAAACATGGAAATTGTAATTAATGTGTAACCAATTAAGTGAGATACTGGGGCAAAGATTCGCCAATAAAGCACTAATATTATCATAATCATAGCGATCGCAGCGGAGATAATCCCTAAGTAGGTTGCTAGTCTCAAAGGAACTGTGGAAAAAGAAATAATACCATCAATTGCTAAAGATAAAGATTTACCAAAGGTATATTTTACATCTCCTGCAAAGCGAGGGTTTCTTTCAAAAAGTACAGAGGTTTGTCGAAAACCTACCCAAGCACGTAAACCGCGAATGTAGCGATTGCGTTCAGGCATGGAATTGAGAATATCTACTACTTGTCTATCCATTAAGCAAAAATCTCCTGTATCCACAGGAATATCAACTTTAGCCAAGCGTCGAAGAATGCGATAAAAAAGATATGCTGTCAAGCGTTTTAGTCGGCTTTCTTGTTGACGAGATATTCTTTGAGCATATACTACTTGATATCCTTGATGCCATTTTTCGATCATTGTTAAAATTAGTTCTGGTGGATCTTGGAGATCGGCATCCATAACAATGATACATTTGCCTTGGACAAAGTTCAAACCAGCGGTAACGGCGATTTGATGCCCAAAATTTCGGGCTAGACTGAGGTAATGGACTCGATTATCACGATGATGTAATTCGCGCATCATCTTTAAAGAGCGATCGCGGCTACCATCATCAATTAAAATTAATTCTACATCACCGTCTAACTGTTCCATGACTTGATGTAACCTACGATACATCTCAGTGATATTTTCTTCTTCGTTATAAATGGGGATAATTAGGGAGTAGATAGGCTGATTCATCATCATAATTAATAATTAAGTTTATTTAACATTTAATAATAATGCGTTCATTCTCACAAAAAGAATACTTTTTCGGCTTACTTTTGGCATCTTTAATTTTATGGTTGATAGGTTTGGGTAATTTACCTTTACGAGATTGGGATGAAGGAACTTATGCTATAGTCGCTAGAGAAATTTACCGCACGGGTAACTGGCTTTATCCTACTATACAAGGAGATCCTTTTTTATTAAAACCACCTTTGATGCAATGGTTAATTGCTATTTGCTATCATATTGGGGGAGTGCAGGAATTTACTACTAGATTTCCGGGAGCATTTTTAACAGCTTTAGGAGTTCCTTTACTTTACTTAATTGGACGTTTGGCTTTTAGAGAAAATTTACCAGCTTTATTTTCGGCTTTGGTTTATTTAACATTATTGCCTGTGGTCCGTCATGGGAGACTGGCAATGTTAGATGGGATGACTATTTCCTTTTTCTTATTATTGTTATTTTGTGTTCTCAAAGCGCGTCATGATAAAAAATATGCTCTTGGTATCGGGTTTTGTTTGGGTTTAATTACTCTCACAAAGGGAATGTTAGTGGTAGTTTTGGCAGGAATAGCAGGTTTATTTATTATTGCTAATAAACAATTAGCTTTATTAAAAAATCCATTTCTATGGATAGGAATGCTGTTAGGGAATTTCCCTGCTATTGCTTGGTATTTTGCCCAATGGCAACATTATGGTGATATTTTTTTGCAAGTGCATTTTCAATCTCAAGCTTTTGATAGACTGGGAAAAGCTGTGGAAGGGAATACTGGTCCGGTTTGGTATTATTTACTTGAAGTCATAAAATATGGTTTTCCCTGGTTATTGTTTTTGCCAGGAGGTTTATATTTAAGTTGGAAAAACCGTGATACTGCTTGGGGTTGTTTAACTCTGATTGGCACAATTGTTTATTTTGCCATAGTTTCTCTAATGGGTACAAAATTACCCTGGTATATTATGCCAGTTTATCCATTTTTAGCTTTAGCAATTGGGGCTAATTTAAGTTTTATTTGGCAGGGTGGGAAGTTTAGAAGTAAATTTTTGATGGGATTTTTCGGATTTTTAGTTATTGTTGGTTTAGCGGGTTGTGTTTATTTTATTATGTTTGATAAGCAGCCATTGTTAATTGTTATGAGTATTATTTTAGCAATAATTATGGTAATAATATCATGGTTAATTAATCAGCATAATCGGCAATTTATTTCTGTTTTATTTACGGGAATGTATTTAGTTTTAGCACTATTGATGAGTTCTCAATCATGGATTTGGGAGTTAAATGAAAAATTTCCTGTTGTCCCAGTGGCAACATTAATTAAGGATAATGTACCACCAGGAACACAGATTTATACTTCTTTTCCTGATAGTCGTCCTAGTTTAGACTTTTATAGTGATTGTAAAATTATTCCTGCATCTATTGCCGATTTACAGGATAAGTTTGTTCATAAATCTTATTTGTTGGTCGATAATGAGAATTTGCAGAAAATGAATTTAAAGCAGAGTAAGATTATCGGAGCAGCCAAGGGTTTTAACTTGATTGCTACGAATTAATTTTACTAAGCAGCCATATTTTTACTACTTTGTAAATAAATAAACATCATCGCGTTGATATTGTAACTTAAAATCAGAACGCTTTTTTAATTCTTTGACCAAATTACCATAATCTTCTGCTGTTGCTGCCCAACCAGGATGACGAACATTAAGTAATATATAATGAAATTGATTCAATTCATTAATACTATATTTAAAACTAATCTCTTGCCTATGGGTTAAATGTGGAGTAATTACATCTGTAGTCAGAACACTATCTTGAGTTTTAATTAAAGATATTGCTTCTTTGGTAGCTTGCCAATTATCTACAAAATTAAGATATTTGGAGATAAAGAAACCCCATTTACCTAAAATTAAAAACCAAATTAAAGACCACAAAAGAATCGCTCTTTTTTGTTTTAGCCATGCTTTATCTGCTGCAATACTGGCAATTAATGCTAATATTAAAAATGGAATTACTGGTAAAGAATAATGTAAGATTACATTTTTCTGAGAAGGATGATCAGCAAGTATATTTAATGCTAAACAAGGAATTGCACCTATTAATGATGTCATGTATTTGGGTATTAAACCCCAGATTACAGGCACTAATAAAAAACATAAATATTCTAAATTTATAGATGATAAGATATTGCTAATAATAAGTTGCGGTTGATATAGGATAATTTGTAATGTTTCCGAAAATGATTTTCCTAAATAGCTATAACGATAAAAATGTCTGTTGACTAATGTTGCTTCGCTGCCGAAAAAAGGGATGATAATTTTGTTAGCAATTAAAAACCATGCTATACCACTAATGATAGCGATTACACCATATAAACGCCGCTTTTCAAATAATAGTAACCAAACACCCATAGCTACTACTGTTAAGGAAAGTACCGCTTTACATCCCAACACTATCAAAACACTTACACAAAACCAAACTATTTTTTTTGTTCTTGCAGCTAAAACTGCTGTTAAAAGTGCAGGAACAGCAAGAGTATCTGGGTGAAAATCACACAAATTGCTGTTATATACCACTGGATAAAGTAGGTACACAGCCACCATTGCTATTGCTTGATTTTCTTTTAAACCTGCTTGTAGTGCCAGCAAATATGTAACAAAAGCACCTAAAGACAAAGCAACAGACTGAACTACAAACAACCAATAAACACTAGGATAGATTTTATATAGTAAAGCTATAGGATACAAAATCCAAGCAGCATGATCAGCCAAAACATGAAAACCAAGTACAGAGGAAAATGGTAATTTTGCCTGACTAATTAAGTAAACTGTTTGATCAAAAAAGGCTAAATCTCCAGATGAATTAAGTAATTCATGTCGGAGAATACTAGCTGTGAATAAAATTAAGGCACTAATGCCAACAATTCCATTAATATTATTTTTGGTTAGTAATTTTTCCACAATATAACTTTTTATTTATTGATGTTTAAAGAAAAAGCAGCTTTTGATTTGGTGTAAATCATATCACAATTTCGCACAACAAACCAAAGTGTAAAACCTAAAGGAATAGAAGATAATTGGATATATATAGGAGTTCCTAAATAACTAACAAATGATGCCAGTTGCACTGATATTGCTACCCAACGATATTGAGGAAAGTAAAAAGCAAAGATTATAGATAAAATATCTGTAGGATAAAAATATCTTTCGTGCATTTTTGGCAAGAGATACGGCATGAAAAATACGGATATTGTGGCTAAATATATCAGTCTGTCTTGAGTAATTTCTAATTTACTTCTATAAACAAGATATGCTAACAAAAATATCGCAGTTACAGTTAACAGTAAACCTATTGGCACAACAATATTATAATAATCGTTAGGAATCCATTGATAAAGATTAGGGACATTTTTAGCTAGTTCTTTATATTTATTAGATTGTTCAAAATATACTAAAAGCAATTCTTTGATTGGTCTACCAGCAATCCAAGCTGGCAACATTGCCCCTATATATACTAAAGGAATTATTGGTAAATAAAACCAAAATATTCTTTTTTTAATCAATAAGATTAATAATAAAGGTGCTAAAAACATCGCTTGTAATTTAAACGAAAGTGCTACACCAAAACTAATTAATGCGGGAATTTGTTTGTGAATAGATAAAAAGTAAATACAGGCAATTAATCCTGTGGTATAGATAACGTCACATTGTCCCCAAAGCGAACTATTATAAATTACAGTGGGACTTAATATAACAGCTAAAAATGCCAAATTTGCCATTCTACTAACGGGATATTTAAGTTTGACAATTTTATAAGTTAAAAATGCACAAATAAAGTCAACAGTCATGGCAAAAAGCTTGATTGCGAAAATTTTAGGTAATCCAGAAAGTAGTGTGGAAGCAATTAAAAGCCAGTAAAGATAGGAAGGTGTATAATCAGCAAAACCATATTTTAACGCACTAAATCCGCCATGAGATGCAATAAAATCATACCAAGGATCTAAAAAATATTTATAATCTACTGATTTATTGGGAACACAAACTAATCTGATTGTCACGGCGAATATAATACCAATTAACAAATATCTGGGAATTGGTAATTGGCAAGAGTTTAATATATGATCAAACTTATCTTTTATTGACTTCAATAATGTTTTGTGTGAATTATTCATGATTATTAATTATGATACTTTTATCTTTGTAAATTGTATTTTAAGAGAAATAGTAAATGCCGCACCATTATTGATTATTTACAAGTTGGACTATTATTTACGTATTAAAACTTACCATACTTTGGTTGAATCTCTCATGCAACAGATGAAAAGTATTAGAAACTTAATAGATAAAAACTTAATCAATAATTATTACTGATATGTTAAACTAACAGACATCGCTTTCTGATCAAAAATATGCAATTAATAGCAAAGCAATATTACACCCCAGAAGAATATCTGGAATTAGAAGCAACTGCTGACTACAAAAGCGAATACATTGACGGACAAATAATTCCTATGGCTGGTGCATCTATAAATCATAACCGCATTACAGGTAATTTTTCTGCTGCACTAAATTTTGCCTTTAAACAACAAGACAAATATGAGGTTTTCAACAGTGATATGCGTCTATGGATACCCCAAAGATTAATATACACTTATCCAGATGTGATTATTATTGCAGATGAGCCAGAATTTTTCAATAATCGCACAGATACAATCACAAATCCCCAGGTAATTATAGAAGTATTATCTAAATCTACCAAAAGTTATGACAGAGAAGATAAATTTGCAGCTTACAGGACAATTCCCACTTTTCAAGAATATCTGTTAATTGATCAAAACCGAATTCATGGAGAACAATTTTCCAAAACTGGGAAAAAAAGATGGAATTTGCGTGAGTATGATGAAGAAGATGAAAACATATCTTTGGAAACGGTATCTTTTGAGATTTCCTTACAAGATTTATATAATAAAGTTAAATTTCCTCATATAAAATCCGCAGTCGAAAATTCTACATCTTGATATTCTCCACTTTAAATATTTCCTCCTATCCTACCCAAATTTCTTGAGCAAAACCTATTGCCAATTTACCAAGTAAGGTGATAAACAAACCCATAACTAAATAAGCTTGACGCGGATAACGAGATAAGCAGACACCAATAGCTGCACTCAGAGGAACGATTCCATAAGCAAGACGACTTAAAGAAATTGTGCCACCAGAGGCTAAAAGTAAACCAATACCACAAAAACCATAAACTACCATAACTGGAGTTAATTGCTGACGGAAATACCATAAAAGGTAGGTACTACCTAATATCATAGATACATTCAGTAAATTATTTATTAATCCCTGATCGGCAATTATTAATGATAATATGATTATCGCATAACCAGCATAGAATATCAATGGATTGAAATATTTTCGCCAATAGAATAAACAAGAAGAACTAATTACAATTAAACCAAAAAATAGCGGATACCAAAAGTCTTTAATCCCGCCTTCATCATTCTCAACCCAACCAAAATACCAATTGTTGCCAAAGGGAATTTGCATAAACATATTTAACCAACCTTCCCAATCAAAACCTAAGGAAGGCCGCCATCCTTTTTGTGCAGCAATAAAGGCTAAAAAATCATTAAAATTCAATTTACAATAGACACTAAATATTAACAACCCTGTGGCAGATAATAAACCTGCAATATAGGCAGTTAATGGTTTATTTTGTTTCCAAGCAGTAATTAAAAATGCGGGAATTAATGCCATACCTGTAGGACGTGTTGCTGTGGCCATTGCCCCACAAATTGCTGTCCAAACATATTGTTTTTGATCAAAGGCACGTAAAGCGATTGTACTCAATAACAAATACAATCCTTCTGTATAAATTACCCCCGTAAATAGAGACATAGGACAGTAAGCCATGACAGAAATTGTCCAATGGGCTGCGCTGATACCACATTGTTTTTTCACCCAAGAATATAAAAAATAAAGTGTTCCTAGAAATGCTAAATTATTGATAATTAATCCAGCTAATTCAAAAGGAAACCCAAATTTCATGAAGATAAAAATGCTGACAGGAAATAGGGGGAAAAATGCCAAATTATGTTGCTTGCCATCATCAACAAATTCGTAACCTTCAGTGGAAATTGCTCGATAATGGACACTATCCCAAGCATCAAAAATTCCCCAGCCAAAATGAGGCGTAATCCCATCTTGTAATGCTGGTAAATTGGGGGCAATCAATAACATAGCAGTCCCAATAAATATGCGACTCACAAGCCACATAGACGCAGGAAATAAGAAATCATCTGTCCAGATAAATTTGGCGATGGCTGCGACGAGCGTAGATATCGCCATTTGCGCTTTAACCATAGGCTTATGCTTTTTTCTGACTTTGAGATAATGACAATGTTAGTTTTAACTGTTTTGCTTACATCCCCACCCTCAATGTACTGATATGGTGGGGATGTAAGCAAGTCAAAAACGAAACGTCTGGATAATTAATTTTCAACAAAGTTGAAAGAAATTATTTGGACAGTTGAGTTTTTGACAACTATATTTTATTTATGCCAAATTATCAATGTATTTCTCGACAAAGTCAGCAGATTCAGCAACCATTTGTCTGTATTGAGAATATCAGTGATGGAATTAGATAATAGCAGTATACTATAGATAAACCAAGGGGGTGATTGATGATGGCATTACGGAGAGCAACTTTCCGACTATATCCAAATAAACAAGTCAGTGAAATGTTGTCCTACCACCGCCAACTTCACAAAGATTTGTATAATGCTGCTGTATCTAACCGCATTACTTCATATAAAAAGTTTGGTAAATCTGTTTCTTACTTTGAACAACAGAACTGTTTACCGGATTTCAAAGAAGTCTGGATAGAATATAAAGTCATTAATTCTCAAGCATTACAAGCCACATTAAAACGGGTTG